>JBAUCP010000773.1:0-5921 GCA_049677625.1 Occallatibacter sp.
AACCTGGGCTATGCGTGGGCGCTCACCGCGTTCGAACTCTGCGTGATCGCTGTGCTCTTCCTCATCTGCGGCTTCGGGCCCGAGCGCCGCGGGCGCGATCTGGCAAGCTGACGACACGCGGAACTCCGCCACTCACTGCGGCAAGGCAAACGCAACATACACACCGCCGATGGGCCCGCGCGGATTCATGGTGCTGCCGCCGGCCGCGATCACCACGAACTCCCTCCCATGGGCTTCATACACCGCGGGAGTCGCATTGCCCGCAAAAGGCAGCGTGGCCTCCCAAAGCAGCTTGCCCGTTGTCTTGTCGAAGGCGCGAATCTTGTGGTCGAAGTTGGTTGCGGCAATAAAGATCAGCCCGCCGGCCGTGACCACAGGCCCTCCGTAATTCTCGCTGCCGGTGTCCGGCAGTCCCTTTGCGGCCAGCTCCGGATACTGCCCCAGCGGAATCTGCCAGAGATACCTGCCCGTCTTCAGGTCGAGCGCATTCAGTGTTCCCCACGGCGGCGCGGTGGCCGGATACCCATCCGGATCGTTGAAGCGGCGATAGCCGGTGGGGATGTACTGCACATCGGCGTCGTTCGCGGCCGCAGGCGCAGGCGTGCGCAGAAAATCCATCAGGCTGCCCGTCTCTTCGCTCGAAAGACTCGGAAACCCCGGCATGCGTCCTTTGCCATCGCGGATCACCGCGAGAATCTTCTCCTGCGGCTCGCGGGCTTCAATTCCCAGCAGTGCAGGGAACGAAGGCGCGATTCCCTCCATCCTGTCGCCGTGGCAGATTGCGCAGTCGTCCGCGTACACCTTGGCGCCGGCCTGCCGCGCGGGATCGGCCTGTACCGCGCCTGCGCCCGACTCATTGCCAGCCAACGCCTCAGTTGCAGCCGCGCTGGCCGCGCCCGTTTCTTTCTCGTTGAGTAGAAAGTTCAGCAGATTCTCGAGCTCTGCGCCTTGCATCGGCATCGCCGGCATGCGGCCCTTGCCGTCGTGGATGGCCGCCGCGATCTGGTCCGCCTTGAGCTTCGCGCCAATGTCGATGAGCGGGGGAAACTCGCCCGATCCCTGCCTGCGGTCGCCATGACACACGCTGCACTGCCTCAGGTAAATCCTGCGCCCCGGCGAGCCGCCGCAGCTGACCGCCAGCGTGCCCAGCGATCCGTAATTGTTCGCGTTGATGTAGAGGATCTGCGTCTCCGGATCGACCGCCGGACCGCCCCACTCGCCGCCGCCCTCGAAGCTGGGAAACACCAGCGTGTCCGTGCCCACGCTGAGCGGCACAAACTGCCCATCGTGACGAATCGTGCGCAGGCGCTCCACGGCCCACGAGTGCACCTCGGGAGTGCGGTTGGTCAGCGTGTCTTCTGCAATGGTCTGCCGCGTAAAGGGCGCAGGCCACGATGGAAATGGCTGCGTCTTCGCGGCTACCTCGCCCGGCGTAGTGGCCGCCGGATACGGCTTCTCTTCGATCGGATAGAGCGGCGCGCCGGTGACGCGATTGAAGAGATAGAGGTAGCCCTGCTTGGTGGTCTGCGCCAGCGCAGGAGTCGCCTGCCCATCGCGCTCAATCGTCACCAGCAGCGGCGCGGAGGGAAAATCGCGGTCCCACATGTCGTGGTGCACGCCCTGAAAATGCCACAGCCGCTTTCCCGTTGCGGCGTCCAGCGCCAGCAGCGTGTTAGCAAACAGATCGTCGCCAATGCGCGTCGCGCCGTAGAAATCCGGCACGGCCGAACCCGTGGGCGCATACACAATGCCGCGCTCGCGGTCCACCGCCATGCCCGCCCAGTTGTTGGCCGCGCCGCTCATCTTCCACGCGTCTTTGGGCCACGTCTCGTAGCCGAATTCGCCAGGATGCGGAATGGTATGGAACGACCAGCGCAGCACTCCGGTGCGCACATCGTAAGCGCGTATGTCGCCCGGCGGCGCAGGCAGCGTCTCCGGATTGCGCCCGCCCACGATCAGCAGGTCCTTGTAAATGACGCCGGGACTGGTCAGCGCCACCGACTGCAGCGCCGGCTCGCGCCCCAGGTTCTCGCGCAGGTCGATTCTTCCACTCTGGCCAAAGCTTGCAATCGGCCTGCCGGTCGCCGGGTCGAGCGCGTAGACGAAGTTCATTACGCCGGCAAACAGCCGCTTCTCTTTGCCGTCGGTCCAGTAAGTGATGCCGCGGTCCGGCTGCGTCCCCTTGATGCCGCTGTCGAACTCCCACTTCAGCGCGCCGGTCGCTGCATCCAGCGCGATCACCTGCTGCGTGGGCGTGAACGCATAGAGCACGCCGTCCACCATGATCGGCGTGGTCTCCAGACCGCCGGACTGGCCGGTGTCGAACTTCCACGCCACCGCGAGCCGCGCCACGTTCGAGCGGTCAATCTGCCGGAGCGGCGAATAGTGCGAGTTGCCCGGCGAGCCTCCGGTCATGGCCCAGTCTGAATCCTGGCACTGCGCCGCGTGGCCCAACGCGAGCGCACACAACACGACGCACGCCACCGTCGCAGCCCTTCGGAATCTCCACTTGGTTGTGAGCGCGTTTTTCAAGGATTCGAAGCGAGCGGATGAAATATAGCAGAAGCCGTGGCGGCGTGTCGCGCCGTGTGTCCGCGGCTCAAAAACCAGTGCCAAGAAATGCATGAGCCCTTCCCGAAGGAAGGGCTCATGCGTTCGGTTTCCGGGTTGTCTAATTCACCGTCAGAGTGAAAGTGGTGCTCTCCGTGGTGCTGGCCGGGTCGTTGCCCTGTCCAGTGACGGTAAAGGTGTAACTTCCAGCGGTTGTGCCTGGAGTTCCGCCTCCGCCGCCACCGCTGCTGACGCCACCGCCGCACGCCGAGAGGCTGCCCAGCGCCGCTAGGATTACCAGCACGCCCAGCATTGCGCGCCAACCGCGCTTTCTTGCCGGAATGCCAAGGAACACCAGGAACGCCAGAACCGCGCCTCCGCCCGCGCCCATCCAGCCCCTGCCTTTGCCGAGTGGTGCAGGACGAATCAGCTCAGCTGACGATGCCGCCGTTGTGGAGACGGTCGCGGCCGCGCCTGATCCAGTGCCCGTGCCAGATACGAAGGTGATCGTGCCCGACGCCGAGCAGGTGGGAAGGCTGGACGCACCGGTTGGGCTCGCGGTCAGCGTGCAGGAGTTCAGTGTGACCTTTCCCGTGTAGAAAGTGCTGCTGGTTCCTGTGATGGTAGACGTGGCGGTCGAACCTGGCGAAACAGCCGCCGGGTTTGACGCCGCCAGCACATAGGTTGAGGCGGTCACCGTCTCGGTCGTCGATCCGGTGGCAGTCCCGTAGGTCGCGTCTCCGCTGTAGCTAACCGTGATCGTAGGCGTTCCAGCGGACAGTGCACCGGCCGGAATGGTCAGGGGCGCGCTGCCCGAGGGGTCTAGCGTCGCCGATGGCGCCGAGCTAATGTTGGGAACCGTCAAGGTGACCGTCCCGGTGGGTGTGCCAGACGTCCCACTCACCTTTACCGCAAGAGTAAGGCTCTGGCCCGTATCCACTGAGGGCGAGCCCGGAGTCACTGTGACGGTTGGCGTAGCCAGGGCGGTGCCAACCATCGTGACCGTCGTCGAGCCGGTGGCCGTGGTGTAGGCGGAGTTGCCGCTATAGGTTGCGGTCAGCGTATCGATTCCCGCGGTGAGACTGAGCTTTGGAATGGTGATGCTGGCTGTGCCGCTGGAAAGAGTCTCGGCCGGGGAGCTGTAGATGCCGCCTGTGCTTGTCTGAGCCAGGGTTACGGTTCCGGTTGGGGCTGCCGATCCCGAAGGTCCGCTCACACCCACCGTCACAGTCAATGCATTGTTGATATTGCCGCTTGCGGGCGCGGACACGGTAACCGTCGGGACCGCAGCCGAGACCGTCACTGTCTCTGTCTTTTGGGTTGAGGCGTAGTTGGAGTCGCCGCCATAAGTGACCGTCAGCGAATCACTGCCCGGCGCCAGGGTGCCGGCCGGGACGGTGATCGTAGTGTCACCGCTCCCGTTCAGCGTCCCGTTTCCGCTGAATCCGCTGCCTGAGACAGCAACCGACCCCGTCGGCGTTCCGTCCGTACCGCTCACCGCAACGGAGATCGTCAGGACCGTAGTCGAAGTAATCGTACCGGTGGGGCTGAGTGTTACGGCCATCGTCGCCGTGTGGGTTCCGGCATCGGAAACCCATGCGTTCGCTACATTGGCCACGTTGAGCGAACCCAGGCCGGTGGCAAGATTGAAGCCCGCAGTCGCGTTATAACCCGGCGTGGTGCCCGAGCTGACCAGCGTGCCGATGACGTCTCCGGAGTTGATGGCGGTGCAGTTGGGTGAGATATTGCCCGTGTATTCATAGAGCGGGCTCACTTGCCAGTTTCCGCCTCCGGCGTAGACTGCGCCGCCTTCGCCGCCGGCAGCTCCAAGGCTGCATGGCATGGAGTTGGTGCCTTCATCGATGCTCTGGAAGTAGCAGTTGGGACTATTGGTACTGGTTACTGTTTCCGCGCTGCACGCCGAGTAGGTCTGCTTGCCGGCCAACTGGTATAGCTGTGAATTGGGAGATCCCTGCGGCCCGCCGGCTTTCTGGTTAATCAGCGCCATTACGCCGGCCATCTCCGGTGAGGCTACCGACGTGCCGCCGATTTCCAGAGCCGAGCTTGCAACCGTGCTGCTGGTGCAACTGACTCCTGCTATGGCTTCGAGGCAGATCAGCGTCGCGCTGTCGAGCGAGCCGTCGCCGGAGAAGAAGCTCACGTCAGGAATACTGCGGGAAGTCAGGCCGCTCGTTCCTGTTGCGCCGGTCTGCCAGGAAGGAACGGGCCATCCATTATTCGACAGGGTAACTGTGCCATTGGCGGTGCTGACTGATGTCGCGCCGGTCGTGCAGGTAGGATCGTCGGGATCCGTATCGGCATCATTGACCACGCAGTTGCTGGCTCCGCCGCCGCCGCCCACGGTGTCCACCAGTCCGGCAAGCACCGGATCGCCTGATTCATACAAGTCGTACCAGTTGTTCTCAACAAAGTTGCAGGCTTCTTCGGGAGTCGTTGCGCCGGAAACGCCGACAAACGTTGCAATGCTTTCGAGATATGTGGCCCAGATCGGATTCTCGCAGGTATCGTTCCACGGAGTTTCCGGGACGTATCCCTTGGCGCTCGAGTTATTCGACGCGTTAGTCGAGTTCCAGTAGGAACCGCCAGTGGCGGTAGGGCAGTTCTCAACCAGTCCTTCGTTACCACTGGCGACAATCTTGGGCTGGCACCAACTGAAGTCCGTTCCGCCCACCGCCGTGTTGTAGGGCGTGGACGCAACCCCGCTTACCGAAAGCCCGAACTGCGCGGAATACGGGTTCCCATTCTCGTCTTCGCCCTGGTCGCAGGACGGCGAACCGGAGTCGCCCGAAGCCACAAACACAGCAATGCCTTCTGCCGCGGCGGATTGCCACAGGTTGTAGTATGTAACGTTTCCTGAGGTCCCTTCGCCCAGTTCGCACAGGCCGTAGCTCACGCTCATCACGTGCGCCCCGTAGACGGGAGACGTCGAGGTGTTGATATTCTCCTCGATATACTGCGAGGAATCGAAGATCGGATCGTTGGTGGGGTTGGTCTGACTGTTGTAACCGGAGGTGACCAGCACGATCTGCGCTCCGGTGGCCACGCCGCCCGATACTTCCACGTCGAGCGTATTCTCTTCCAGGTCGCCGGTGCTGCAGAGGTTCGTTGTGCTGGTGCATACGCCCGGATCGATGCCGTTGGCGCCCTTCACCTCTTCCGGCGCCACGCCTGCCGGCAGCCCGAACGTGCTCTTGTAGCTGCTCACGTCGCTCAGGTTGATGTCGCTGGTTCCAACAATGGCGATCGTCTGGTTGCTTCCCGTTATGCTGCTATTCCACAGCGGCAGCACGTTATAGATGGTGGCAAAGTCGAAAGGCGATACGTCTTCCTCAACCAGGCTTTCGCTCGTG
>JBAUCP010000774.1:0-4858 GCA_049677625.1 Occallatibacter sp.
ACGTGTAGTCGATAGCGGCGCTGTTTGAGATCTGCGGCTCGGAGTTGCCGCCCTCGGCAATCTGTTGGGCCTTGGGGAACAGGAGCGTCGGAGGCTGCTGCAGGTTGCGGCGCGAATAGCGCACGAACAGCCGGTTCTTGTCGTTGATGACTTCATCCACCTTGGCGTCGTAGGTGTCGATATTGAGCTTCGTGACGCCGGCGGCAAAGAAATTGTTGACGCCGGTGCAGCTCGCACCCGCCTGGGTCTGCGTCGGATAGTAGTTCACAATCTGGGCCGCAACCGGATCGATGCGGCTCGGGCTGGTGGGAATCTTGTTATTCGGAAACGGCTGGCGCACGTACCCTGAGCCGGAAGCGATCGTCGTCGCCGGATCGTAGATCACCACCTGCGCGCACGATGCGTTGAAGGTTTGCGAGAAATCGCCCATGCGCTGCAGGGCCGTGGGAACCGTGGTCGTCACTTCGCTCTGCGTGCCCTGCCGCAGGCCTTCATACGAGAAGAGAAAGAAGGTTTTGTCCTTGCCGTTGTAAAGCCTCGGAAACATCACCGGGCCCGCCACACTGCCGCCGAACTGGCTGCGCTCAAAGTGCGGAAGCGGGGTGTGCGCGGCATCGGCAAAGTAAGTATTCGAATCGAGATCCGAGTTGCGCAGAAATTCATAAAGGCTGCCATGAAGCTGATTGGTCCCGGACTTCAAAATCACATTCACGATGCCGCTTCCGCTGCGTCCGAACTCGGCTGAATATCCGTTCGACTCGACCTTGAACTCCTGCACGGCATCGACGGAGGGGAAAACCGCAAAGCCGCCGATGGGATTCACCAGCGGAGGAGACGCCGGGATTCCGTCTACAAGAACATTCGTGCTTCCCGGCCTGCCGCCGTCCACTGACATGTTCAGGCTGTTGTATTGCACGGTGACGCTCCCGGTAACACCCGGCATGAGGAACATCAGCGAGTAGACATTGCGCTGATTCAACGGCAGGTTGGCAACGTTCCGGTTGCCGATCACCTGCCCCATTGCGGCGTTTGACGTCTCGAGCTGGGTAGCATCCGCAATCACCTCCACCTTCTGGGTCGCGGCGCCTATCTGCATCGTCACCGGAACCTCCGCGTTCTGGTTGACAGACAGATAAATGCCCGAGCGCACCTCGGTTTTGAATCCGACCGCTTCCACGGTGATCTGGTACGGCCCGCCCGGCGCCAGCGACGCCACCACGAATCGGCCGCTCGCGTCGCTTACCGCATGGCTCACGACTCCGGTTGAAGTATTCACCACATTCAAGCTTGCGTTGGGGATGACCGAGCCGGTTCCATCCTGGATGGTTCCCTCAAGCGATGCGGTAATAATCTGGCCGTGTGCTGGGATAACGGCAGCCGCCAGGACAACCAGCCACAGCAGCGCAGCACAAACGGCAAATAGCGTGGCTTTCCTTTTCGGTTGAGCCAAGGAATTTTTCCTCTGAGTTTGGTGCATTTTGGTGCCTCCTTTAAAAGTCTGTTGCTTCGAACGGTTGATTCCTGCCGGGCGGTGCTTCGCCGCACTTCGGCAGTTAGCAAGATCGGCGGATTCGTCCACTCATACGTCCTGGACAGCACGCGCCTGGCTGCAGGATGAAACCTGTTCGTCTTCGTGTTCTGGGGAAGAGGCGCTTTCACTTGAGGATTGCGCCGCCGTTTGACCCGAATCCTTATTTCCGTGCATTTGTCTCTCCCTGGCGGCGACTCTGAACGGGTTCATGCACAAAAAGATCGGGCTGATCTCTGAATTCCAGATGACGATAGGAAGCCAGGAGCTCACACGCAAGGTGGGGAACTGTAGCATACCGGGAAGGATCAATCATCTACCATATAATCAATCAGATGCGTCAGCATATACGCCAGGTATACTACCTGTCCGTAACGTTCAAGCCAAGGTGGCTTGCGTTAAGTTGGGGTGACCCGATCTGGCCGCTGCGCCCGAGCTGCACCTGCAAGCTCGATAGGGCGAGGGGCGCGGCTCTCATCGAATGTCAAACAGGACCATATGGGGAGGGCCGGAGCGGGCATTGATCACGTTTGTGCTCACCACGATCTGAACATTGCGACTCTCCCAGCCCCGCGGCGCCTGGCTGGCAAACTGCTTGAAGTACTCCGGACTGGTGACGAACTCGCTGGCCGCGATGGTGCCGCAACGGCCCACGCCCGCAATCACCAGTTCCACCTGCCCGGTGGCCGAACTCACGATCCGCGAGATTACGCCCACGTCCTGGGTCACCGACATGGTCGAAAGGTTGGCAGTCTTCGAGTCGAGCACCCAGTTCCGCTTTTGTGGATTCTGTGTATCGAACAGATAATTCACGTTCGCAGCCGCATCGCTGCGAAACTGAAACCGCAACCCGGTGAGCACCATCGGAGTCCATCGATTGTTATAGGCGCCGATCAGGATCCCCGGCTCGGCGCGGAGGTCGGTAAGAGTGGCCTCGTTTGCCAGAAGTATGGAAAGGGGCCGTTCTTTGCCGCCGAGCGCCCCTACAAGCTCACCCAGAGCTCCCAGATCGTAGGGACCTACGTAGTCCGTTCCGGGATGGATGCGATTGAACGTGTCTCCGGAGTTGGGCACGGTGTTTTCCCAGTCTCCGATGCAGATCAGAGTAGAGTCCCGATTGGTAAGGATCGGCTTCCAGAAGGCATTCAGCAGACGGCTGGGCCGCGACCCAATCCACCACTGCGCCAGCGCCGAGCCCGCAATCAGCAGCAAAGTCGCGGCCGCCACTCCGGCCCACATCCTGTACCTGCTCCGGCCCACGGACTCTGACAGGTGTCTGGCCGAGTCGGCGTGCGGCTCAACCTTCACCGCTTCGCCGCTGGCTGGCGCTGGAGCGGCCGGTTCGCCGGGAATGATTTGAGGAGGCTCGACCGTGGCGCGGGCCGCCGCCGGCGGATGCTGCGGCCAACGAAAGACAGGCACATACGAGCCGGGCGGAATCTCGACCCGCAGCTCGTTCTCGTGATCTTCCTGAATGTAATACTGCGCCAGGCGCTTGCGAATCTCCCCCGCCACCAGCCGGACCACCGGGTCTGAGGCCGGCTCATAACCGAGCGGCCGGGCGAAGACCTCGATGCCGATGACGCGCTCTTTTATCTCCCCGGTTGTGCCGGAGAGAGCCTTTTCCACAATGAATTTGAGGAACTTGGGGTAGCGCCTGCTGTTTTGAAAGGGTGGGTACGCCAGAATGCGGTCCAATTGCTCCTGAATGGCGGACCGGGAAACGCTTCCATTTGTCTCCACTGGCGACGTCAACAATTTTCTCACCCAAGTCGCGAATGACTGTTCGATCGTCTGCAATATAATCGCGCTGTTTAACGGCTGTCAATCGTGCGCTGCTTCGGGTAGTGGCTCAGTTTGAAGAAGGGGCTATCTGGACCATTACCCGACATCAGGGCAGCTCGACTACGCCCGGAGCGGTCCCCCGGCCACACGGTCAGAAATGCCGAATGGTTTCTGCCTGGTTTGAAGCGGGTGCGGGGTGCGAGGCCGGATTGCGCTCGACGTGGATTTCAAGCGAACGGCTGACCAGTTCGCGCGATCCCAGGCCGATGGCAAGAGCGAGCGTCAGCACGATGCCTCCAAAGAGGATGCCGAACGCAAGCTCCACAATGCCGGCGCCGACCTGAAGATGATCGAGGACCATTGCCGCGGTGAGCACCAGAACCAGCCATTTGACGCCCAGCGAGAGAAAGCGCGCATAGTGCAGTTGCGCATTCACGGCGCCGATGAGGACTGACCGCGCCAGAAAACGCGCGATGAGATTACCGGCGATGAGCAGAAGAATGGCGCCGACCGCATGCGTAAAGTAAGGCAGAAGCGAAATCGGCAACGGCGCGCCGGTGGCGTAAGAGGTATCGAAGGCGGCCACGCCGATGGTGAGCCCGAGCAGCACGCACGCCCAGAAGCAGACGCGCGCAACCAGCTCGGTTGGAGAACTGGCTGGGGTCCATTCCACGTTGCCGCGATTGCGGGCCATGCGATCGTCGAATTTGAGCAACGCAAGAATGCGCCGCAGCAGCGCTGCGATTGCCCAGCCGATGAGGCTGAAGATCGCCAGCGCGACGAAAAACGCAAGAATGCCGGGCAGCACCGCGATGAGCAGCGACAAAACGCGATCGACCGACTGATGCAGCGCCTCCGACATGTGACGCCAGATGGTCGTGTTGTCCGCATTCACCGGCTGCGGAACGGCAGACGGGTTTGTCTGGAGCAGGACTGCAAGCGCGTTAAGCATCATACTGACTCCTTGAATCGCAATTCGCGCCGGCGGGCTGAGCAAGCCGCGATCACGAGTTTAACCGGTCTGGCCAGCGCCAGCGCGAGACCATGTAAGGCTTGTCTGCCTCGAACGCAGCCGCGACCGCCTCAATGTGACGTTCTGAGCTGGTGCCCGCGGCAGTGATGTTGATGTGCCCGGCAACCCAGGCCAGATAAAGCGGAATGAGCGCGCCGAGCAGATGACCGCGATGGATGGTGCGAAGACGATACGCGATCAGAAAATCGAAAACGATGCGCGCCCACAACGTTTCAGGCATGCGGAACTCCGCCGGATTGGTGACGGAAAGACGTTTGAGCCCAAGCAGAGAGTTGGGCGGAAGCACCAGCGACCAGATCTCCTGAAGGTTGCTGTAGGCAAAGCGGAACGACTCGACCATTCGTGCAACTTCTGAAGCTCCATCTGCGAGCGGCGTGTCCGGGATCGTCTGTCGCTGCGGCGGCAGGCGGCGCGGCCGCTGCCAGATGGCCGCTTTGGCTTCGATGTCCGCGAAGAGCGAGCCTGTGACGAGCGAGAGAATGGCGTTGATGTCGGTGTCCGCAGGCTGAGGC
>JBAUCP010000775.1:0-2605 GCA_049677625.1 Occallatibacter sp.
GTTCATAGATGTAGCTTGCCACCAGCGCTTGCGGAATGTCGCCCGCGTCCACACTCTTGTCGGCAGCCAGGTTGTAGTTGTTCTCAGGAGTCACACCCCAGTTGGTCGGCCCGTTGTACGACCAACCGTTGTTGCCCTCCACGTTGTCGAGGAATTTTGAGTAGGTATACGACACCAGCGCCGTCAGTCCTTTGCTGACGCGATGGTTGTACGTCACCTGCAAGGCGTTATAGAGCGACTGGCCCACCGGCGCATCGGCCTGGCTGACCCCGCCATTGCAGTACTGCGGATAGGGCGAGAGCAGTTGAGCGTTGGTGGCGTTTCCGTCCAGGTTGCACGAGCTGGGAGCTATCTTTCCTCCGGCTTCTAACTGCTTGAGCGGAGCGGCAAATGGATTAGTGGACGCCGCTGCGGACAAGTAGCTCGTTCCCGACGAAAGGTATTTCGGGTTGAGCTGGTTGGAATTGTAGCTTCCGATGAGCCGCACACCGCGATTCCCGATGTAGTTCACATCGATCTGGTCGCTATGTGAGAAGGCATACTGAACTCCGAACATCCACTGCTGCACGTAGGGGGAAGAACGGCTCCTGAAGGCTCCGCCCAGCCCGTTGCCAACCTGTTGGTACTCCCCATTGGAATTGCCGGTGATCTGCGCGTAAACGCCGCCCCACGGGTTGGACGTGCTGATGTTCGGATTAGGCGTGACGCCTCCGTTCAGGCTGACGTTGGAGTAGGTCGCGGTGGAAAAACCATCCTGATCGCCTGCGCCGGAACTGGTGAGCGCCTCCGGGTAAAAGATGCCGTACCCGCCGTGAAAGACTGCCTTGGAGAATGGCTGATAGGAGAAACCCACTCGCGGCGCAAAGTTATCCCAGTTGGGGTTGTAGACATAGCGGTTGCCCGGGCCGAGGAACTGCAGCGCACCGAGAATCGGCTGGCCCACCGCGTAGCTCAGGGGATTGAGCGCCTCGGGATTGAAGATAGAGGCCGCGTTATGGCGATACGTATACGGGGTCTGAATCTCGTACCGGAAACCCAGATTCAACGTCAGATTGTGCGTCGGCTTCCAGTCGTCCTGGATGTATTGGCCCAAGAGATGGTTCGATTCGTAGGGACTGTCGGTATAGCCGGCTGTCGTTCCGGAATCAATCATCCCCAGCAGCATCTCGGCGATGCCGTTGCCGCTGGCAACCCCCGATCCGCTCAACGGATTTGGGCCAGCGGTGAATTGTCCCGTGAAGTCGATCGTCGTCTGATAGTAGGGGTGTTGACTGAAGATCTGTTCCACGCCAGTCCACCCGAAGTTCAGGGTGTTCTTGCCGTGGACCTTGATGAAATCGGCCGATACGGTCCCGATGGGGCCATGGTTGGTAACGGCCTGCTGGTCGTTGGCCCCGGGGCCTAACGAGGACTCTCCGCCGATATTGACTCCCGGGAACAACGGACTGTTCTGATAGATATATCCCGGCAGTCCCAGGGTCGTAGCGTTGAAGCCCAACGACTGATTGTCGGAGGTTTCATGCCAGATCTGGAGACCCGATGTGAGATTCATCGTGAAGGTTGGGCTAAGGACCTGCGAGTAGCCTGCCCACATGCCCCAGCGGTTGTTCGGCCGCGCATTGCCCGGACCGGCCGGGTCGCTGCCCCAGTCATTCGCGGCGCCGGTCTTGAACTCCTCCTTGTAGGAGTAGCGGAAATATGCTCTTGCATTGCTGTTGATATTGTGGTCCACGCGGATGTTGTACTCGTTGGAATGCGCGGGAGCGGTTCCGGAGACGACGAGATTGTTGGCAATCGCCTGGGTCTTCGCCGCGGGGTAATAGCTGAGCAGCTTCGCGCCCACCGCGTCCGGAGTGTAGCCCGTGAGGTTGCTGAGAATGTTACCGGTGATCGGGTTGCGGATGTACCCGGTCTGGGTTGCCACCAGATTGGTTCCATATGGATTCGCGGGCGTTTGCGTGTCCGCCTGGCCGGCGGTGATCGCATGGCCGCTGCGCGGATCGTAGATCTGGCCCACCAGAATCGGACGGTTCAGGCCGTCATACAGCAAGTCGCCGTTGCTGCCCGTAGCCTGGCCGCCTAGAAGCTGCGAGAAGTTGCCATTCAGGAAGTTGGTCGTCGGTACTGTATAGGTATCTACCGTCGGCGTCGAGATGGTCAGATATTCGTACAGGCCGAAGATGAATGTCTTTTCCCGCTGCTTATAGATGCCCGGGATGTAGAGCGGACCGCCGGCCGCTGCGCCGGTTTCCTCGCGAAAAAGCGATTGGTTGGATGTCGAGAAATAGGGGACCGCGTTCAGCTTCTCGTTCTGGTAAAAGTCCCATGCGTCGCCGTGGAAGGTATTGGTGCCCGATTTGGTGACCACGTTGACGATATTCCCTGTGCTCCATCCATACTGCGCCGTGAAGGAGTTGTTTTGCACCTTGAACTCCTGAACTGCATCCACCGACGGCACAAAAATAACGCCGCCCCATTCGCTGTCGGTGTCCCACGACCCGTCCATCATGAATCCAGTGGTTCCAAAGAAACCGCCCGAAAAATTCAAGAAGGAAATGTCCTGATCGGCATCGTCTGTCGTGTTTGTCCCTCCGCCCAACAGCAT
>JBAUCP010000776.1:0-7105 GCA_049677625.1 Occallatibacter sp.
CCAACAGAGGCTAATTGCCTCCGTCAGTGCGTATGTCTCAGCCCCTCAGAGTGGCCGGTTTTCAAGTGATCATAAGTGGCCGCTTTTGGGTGATCACCAAGGTCCCTGAGGATGTTCGTGATTATCCCGATGCGGTGGCCCAGGCATTAAGCCAGTTACGCCTTGTGGGTGTAAATGGGCCCTACTCGGTTTTGCTCGGAGCCGGTGAATATACGGCGCTCGCCGAGACCCGCGATCACGGATACCCCGTCCTGGAGCATGTCAAGCGCATCGTTGACGGCAATCTTGTCTGGGCGCCGGCAATCGAAGGTGCTTTCGTTCTGACTACGCGAGGCGGCGACTTCGAACTGAACGTCGGACAGGATGTTTCGATCGGCTACCTCAGCCATACCGATTCTTTCGTCCGGCTGTATCTCCAGGAGACATTCGTCTTCCGTGTCCTAACCAGCGAAGCCGCGGTCGCGTTGTCCCCGCCACAGAAATCCTCATAACGAGTACGCGCAGTGCACGCGAATTCGAGACAGTCCCCTCGAGGTCGTGGCTTTGCACTCTTCAGAAGACATCGGGGCGGAGGGATTCAAACCCGTTTTACCCCGATACGAATAAGCCATGCTTCTTGTGTCATTTAGAGCGGTTTTCCAGTTCGTGTGGCATTTTGGGCGTCGTGCAAGGTGGCTTTTTCTTGAGGAAAAAGCCGCTCGGCGTTTGCGGCTTCGCCTTACAGCAACTGGAAAACCGCTGTATATCGGCATTACTGTTTTTTTCCAAAGCGACACTCCGCGGAACCCTCAGTAAACCCTTACTGGAACTGCGACCTCTGCCCTGTAGACCTCCGCCGGAAATGCAACGTCTCATGATCGACTTGAACTCCGTCGTGGCGTCTCTAGGGATTACGACCGATTGCGTCCCCGCATCTCCATCGCTGGTTCGAAATACTTGCCGTTCTGCTCGCACGAATGGCCCAATTAGCCCCTGATCGAAGACACCGCCCCCGAGTGCTCTGCATGAGTCCGGGCTAGAGCACAATGTCTCAGGGTAGGTCTACTCCCTTTCGAAAGATGAAACAGCCCCAGCCACGAGACTCCCCCGTGATGATGACGCAATACGCCTTCTTGGCGCGTTCGTAAAAAACCTGCCGAGGAATTGCAGCGAGCGTCTGTGTCCGTCCCACCGCGCGATCTACCTCGAACTGAGCCTCCTGTTGAACAGCAGGTACATCATCTGGCTTTCCGTCGACTTCCATCCTTTCAGCCGGATGGTCAACGAAGGTGTCAAGGATGAGCACGGACAACACTGCCCGAATGGCCACCGGCACAGCAACGCCGTCCATACGCAGTAGCTTTCCGTACACGGAACTGCGCGCTGCCGCGTCCGCGGGATAATGTGCATCGACAATCACAACCTCATCACCATGTCCCATAGAGCATAAGGCATACAAGATATCCGGAGTTAGCAGGGGATTGAGACCCTTGAGCATTTCCATTTCCCTTTCAGTACTAGATTGAGTGCCACTATCGCTTCCGGCAGATCATAGAACTCGCTCGCACCATCGAGCTTGCACTTCAATCGCCCTGTCTTAGAGCGGTTCTCCAATTTCTGTGCAGTCTGAGCCGGCGTGCAAGGTGGTGTTTTCTTAAGGAAAACACCACTCAGGGGTTGCGGTTCCGCTCTACACCAATTGGAGAACCGCTATAGGTCAATTTAGCAGGCTATTGTGCGTCCTTGACACAACGGAATCCGACGCCTGCGGAGCGATCATAACTCGGAGCCATCAACAACAGCTTTCCATGCTGGTCATTCCTGTATGCCTCCGGGAAGTACCAGATTGAGCCCATCGGGCGATAATGATTGCCTCCGCGCAAGATCGCGGCGCGGGTATGGTCGTCTATGTATTCATCTGTCCACTGCCAAACGTTGCCCACCATATCCATAACACCAAATGGGCTGGCGCCGGTGGGATGTGCATCTACATCATTGGCGGCAAGCATCACGCGGCCTTGATCTGGAAAGGGAGCAGGAGCATCCTTAGGGTCTTGAGCCGGGACGCAATTACCACCGGTTGGGGCGGCTCCGCCTCCGCGGCCTGCCAGAGCTGGAGGCAGCCAACCGCAATTACCCCAGGGATAGATGCGATTGTCAGTGCCTTGTGCGGCGTATTGCCATTCCCACTCGTGAGGAAGCCGCAACCCAGCCCAGTTGGCGTAAGCGCGCGCATCCTCTATGGACACCCACGTGGCTGGCTTGTTGGCTGCGCCTTCGGGATAGGCGCCGTCCTTCCAATCTTTGAGGAAGTTCAGGTCGTCACCCGGATGGTAGTGCGTGGCGTCGAGAAACTTTTTGAACTCCGCGTTGGTTACGGGATACTTGCTCATGTAAAACGGCTTGATCTGCATGGTGTGTTCATGAAAGCGCCGCGGCGAATCTTCCCATGGATACTGCACGTCCACGCCCGCATCATCGGAGCCCTCAATCTCAATTCCCTCGACCTTGAAGTCGAACGTACCCGCAGGGATGAGAACCATGCCGGCAGGAGCCGCCGAAGCCCGTTGCGTGGGCTGAATGTCCACCACATGCTGCGTCAGGAACTTCCAGTCGTGTGAATAGCTGTCGAGCGGCTTCTCCGTCATCGTTTTCATCTTTGCCATGAGTTCCTGAAACTTTCCGTCAGCGTTGCCGGATGTAGCTAATACCGCGCCATAACCATTCGCTTCGACGGCGAAGGTCAGAACAGCATTGCTCCCGACGATCCGAGGTTGGAGTTCCACACCGTGGTAGAGATCGAAGTACCTCGTCCCTTGCTTGTAAGCAACCGACATCTGGTCTTCATTTACGTCATACTCATTGCGGTTCACGATGGTCCATACAGTTTGATCGGCGAGAGGCCAGCGGCTGGCGTACACGCCATAGCGAAGCATGGGATAAAGCGGCTCCCAGTCCGGGCTTACGAGGAAGGGTGCAACTCCACGCTCAATCGTGGCAACTCGCCGCGTTGCTTCCGCGTCGCGAGGTGTGATGCCGTTCCAGATGCCCCACACATTTTCCCAGCTCTCCCATCCTTCGCCGTTGAAGAACGCAAATTGGAGGTCATCGGTATGGTCTCGCCCCCAACGATCCTGGACGTTGACCTGATGACGCGTTTCGAGCCAGCGATATTTGTCTACGCCGGGTACAAACTTGTTAACCGGAGCCGGCGCGAGCGGACTGGAAGCGTATTGGCCCCAGGTGAGAACGTCCCATGCAAGGGCTTCGTCACTCGGTCCTCCCTCGGGCTCAAAAGCCAAAGGGTGATTCACTTTCTCTGCGGCCAGAGTAAATGCCAGGGGCACACCATCCTGGGTATCTCCGTTGATGCCGTCAGCATCGATCTGCTTCATGAGGTCCGCGATCGCGTCAGGCCACGAAACACCGGGATCTCTGGTGCCCTCGTCCCACATCATCATAGGAAACAAAACCCTCACTCCCCTTTTATGGAAGTCGGCAACCATCTTGCGCACGCCTTCGACGCCACCCGGCATAGAGCGCACCATGTCGAGTTGGTTGCGATCATCGATTCCCATATTCGGGTACGTTGACCAGATCAGTACGGCATCGATGCCCCCGTATCGCTTCTCGAGATCATCGAGATATTTATCAACCGTGTACTTCCCGGCGACCGGATCATAAAAATACCGGTCGTGCACCATCATCTGCGGCTGCATGAAGCTGGACTCCGCCCACTTCAACGCGGGAATATCATACCGGCTTGAATCGTAACCAATGCGAATGCGACGCTCAGTGCGCCAGTGCGTTATGTCTGTCAACCACTCCCGATGAGTGAAAGCGGTACAGGGCGGAGTCCCGCCGCGCCCTACACCGCTGATAGTTAAACAGGGAGGCGCCGGGATCAGCTGTCCAGTTGCGCGGTATTGGGTGTCCTGGGCAAAAAGGGGAGCCGCGCAGAGAGCGGCGGCGGCAACAGCTAAGAACTGCCGTAAGAACTGAAAATAGAGTTTCATCCTGTTCGTCTCCTGGTTAATTCCATTGAGCGGCTCCGCTAATACGACTAACCCCGTAATAACTGTTCGACTTCAGTCATGCTCGGCATCGACGGTTGTGCGCCATGCCGCGTCACCGAGATTGCTGCCACGGCGCAGGCAAATCGGGCACTTTCTGCCGGAGATTTCCCCAGCATGAGCCCAGTTGCGAATCCACCGTTGAACGCATCCCCGGCAGCGGTGGTGTCTACCGCGTGTAGCTTGAACGCTGGAATGAGTGTGCCACTTATATCTCGCGAGGCGAGAAATACACCGCACTCGCCCATCTTGAGAGCAACGCCGCGGCTTCCTTTACTGAACAGCTCTTTTGCTATCTCATCCGGCAAGTGGCCGTTTGCTCCGTGTCCAGCGCCCTCAATATAAAACGCGGCCTCGCTTTGATTGGGTGTCAACCACGCAATGCGGTTGAATAGGGATGGTGGAAGATCCATCGCGGGAGCGGGGTCCAGAATCAAGGGCACGCCCTCACGAACGCAGATGGTTGCGAGGTAATCGACAGTCTCGACCGGGATTTCCAATTGCGCCAACACCAGGCCCGCATTGCGTATGGATGCAAGGTTGGTCTCGATGTCCTGGGGCGTGACCCTGGAATTCGCTCCCGGAGTCACGACGATACTGTTTTCTCCCTTTTCTGAAACTACAATCACCGCAACACCCGACGTTCCATCGCTTGTTGCAACTCCGGCAATATCCACACCTGAGCTTTCGAGGTGTGATCGTAGTTGCGAACCGAATTCATCATTGCCCAAACGACCAATCAGTTGAACCGGATAACCGAGACATGCAACGGCCACCGCTTGATTTGCGCCCTTACCGCCGGGATAGACGTGAAATTCAGTTCCAATCACGGTCTCCCCGACCGATGGAATCCTTCTCGTAACCGAAACAAGATCTGTATTAATGCTGCCGACAACGACAATTGGTTTCTGGTTGGGCAACGCGGTTCTCCTTGTTATAAAGATGAATCAATGACTCCTATGAAAAGAGCGGAGCGGCCGCAATAGCGGTCAAGCCGCAGAGAAAAAGGATGAACATCCAGGTCAGGTAAACCTTGGCTCGAGAAGGGGCCTGAGAAAATTCTCGCCATACGAAGACGCCCCAGCAGGCCGAAATCATGGTGGCTCCCTGGCCGATTGAGTAAGAGACGGCCGGACCGACGATGTGGGCCTGCGATGCAACAAAGTTGGCGACCGCACCGGTACACCAAATCGCTCCTCCTAGAATGCCGCACATGTGCCAAAATAGGGGCGCCTGAATATAGCCGGCCATTGACGCGGGCTTGCTGCCATCAAGCGGCACTTGCATAAGAAGGAAGTTCACCGGGATGGCGCAAAGGGCCACGCCAAGGACGAAGAACAGAACCGCGGCATATGGTCCAGGCGCGTTCTCCCCGGTCATGGCTTTGGAGACGAATGGATAAAAACACCCCATCAGCACTCCGGCAATGAGGCTGATGACGATTCCCCGCTTGCTCATAGCCTGACGGCTGCTTTCACGCAGACGGTACGCCACGGCATCGAAAACGATCGCTGCAACAACCAATGCAATTCCGCCGAAGAGCAGGAGTGAATTTCCCTTGGGAGCGATTACGTAGCTGCTTACCGCCCCTATGACGAGCGCTAACCCGATGCCGATCGGAAAAGCGACTGCCAGTCCGGCGATGTCGATTGCCGCCACCAGCAACAAGTTGGCGACATTGAAGATTCCTCCTCCCACCATGGCCAGCGCAATCGAATGGGCGCTGCTTTGGCTCATGTCTGCTAAAAATGAATGTCCCGTGCTGCCAAAACTCCCCAGTGTCAATCCCCATGCCGCCACTCCCGCGATGAGACCTATCACGTAATCCCAGTAGAACAATTGAAATCGGAAACCGGGGCAGAGCTTAAGCGTGTTGGCCCATGATCCCCAGCAAAGCATGCTGAGGATCATGAAAAGAAGTGCCACGGCGTACGTTTCAGGCTGATACAAGATTCTCCTTCGCATTCAGCAATCGTGACCGCGCAATCTTAATCGAGACGGTCCAGCCGAATCGTTCAAGTATGTCGCCGGCCAGGGCCTGGATACTGAAGCGCAGCGCAAGCTGAATTCGTGTGACATCCGTTCAAAGATGAAGGCTGTATGGTTTGTGGTAACAACATTGTTTCTCGGTTCACTTGTTGAGGCAGCCAGGCTTGGAAGCGAACCTGGCCGCCTTCAAGTGGGGCCATCCCAGGCTAGAACTCCAGCCGTAGCGCGAGCTGAACCTGTCTGGCATTTCCGGCGGAAGTGATTTTGCCAAAGGTACTGGGCGCCGAGAACGATGTTGCCGGGTTGTTGAAAGGCGCTCTGTTGAACAGGTTGAAAATATCGGCGCGAAATTGCACCTTGGAGTTTTCGCGCGACAGGAAAGGAAAGTTTTTCACGGCGCTCATGTCGGTATCGAAATAAGAGGGACCGATAAGGCTGTTGCGTCCGCTGTTGCCGTAAGTGCCTAATGTTGCGGCCGCCAGAGGAGTAGTGTAGGCTGCGGTGTTGAAATAGGTTCCTGTTCTGAACGTCGTCCACGAGTCACGGCTCCCGCAGCCGGCGCAGGGATTCGTGCCCGTCAGATTCATACGCAGGCTTCCCATATCCCTGCCCCCTCCGAGCCACGGCGCCGAAGAGCCGGTCGTCACCGAGAAGGGAATACCGCTGCTATAGTTCATGATTCCCGAAACCTCCCATCCACCAACTGCATACTGTGCAAGGCCCATATTCTTGAACTGCGGCAGATCCCATACTCCGTTGAGGCGCAAGAGTTGCGTCTGGTTAAAGTCGGACCGGGCATGTTCGCCCACAATAGGGCTGGCGGGATTTTGTTCAGTACCGCCGTCCGCATCGGCATAGGAACCCGCATCGAGGGACTTCGCGTACGTGTACGCGAATTGCATGGTGTAACCCGCGGAAAGCCGCTTGCGAGCGGTGACCTGCAGCGAGTTGTAATTGGAGTATCCAATACTGGCTATTCTCGTGATCCCGCCGTAATACTGAGGGAGGAAGGGGCGCCGCGCCTGCGCATTGGCTGCGGAGCCTCCGGCAGAATAGGGAGCGGC
>JBAUCP010000777.1:0-11588 GCA_049677625.1 Occallatibacter sp.
TCAGAGATTTGTCAATAATTGACTCAGGTTCTGGAGTGGCGACCATCTCAGCACAATTATCCCAACCCGATCCAATCAGACCTTTATCATTGCCCCATTTCGCCGTCGGCGATGCCATCGTCAGGGCCGGACAGGTTCAACTTCGCTGGGACGCCGGCGATTGCTTGCTTTCACGCGTCGCCGCCCCTACCCCTTAGGCGCAGGCGGCGCAGGCGTCAACCCATGACGGAGCATGATCTCGATCATCTTCTCTCGATCGGGCGGCCCGCCGCCTGCGGCGTTGATCGCTTCCGCAGACTCGCGGAAAAATTGTGGACCGATCGCCGCCGGCGTAACCATGCATAGCACCTTGGCGTCCTCGGCACCATTGTTGTCAAACCGGTGAACAGCGCCCCTCGGAATGCATAGCGCACCTCCCGGCCCCACATCGATCACCTTGCCGTCCACGGTCCAGGTCAGTATGCCGGCGATTCCGTAGACCGTCTCCTCGTAGTGGTCGTGGCTGTGCGCCGGAGCGGCCAGTCGCTGCCCCGCGGGCACAATCACTTCAAAGACCGCGACCGTCCCAGCCGATTGCTCGCTGGTCACGAGAAAGTGCAGTGTCAGCGGGCCCAGATGGATCGTTTCATCGGCGGGATTCACGCTTACGCCGATGCTTTGCGTTGTCATGGTGACCTCCCCTGGTGGTTTTCCTTCCGGGCCCGTTATGCCGGGGGGAGAAGCTCAAGGTCGTACCGGGGAGCCGCCGCCATCGCCCGCATCATCATCGCTTTGCTGGGAGGAGGCGGCGCCGAGTTGCGATCTGCGGCAGACTCGAACACCTCAGCGAAGTAGTTCTCAAGGCCCGCCGGCGTGGTCAAAACCAGCGCCTTCGCGCAGCCATCGCCGGTGTTCTTGAAGGAATGCACGATTCCGCGGGGAAGGAAAGCGAAATCGCCCGCCGATGCAGTGATTGTATTCCCACCCACCTGAATCGTCAGCGTGCCTTCGAGAATGTGGAACGACTCGTCCTCGCGGCGGTGAATGTGCGGCGGTGGGCCTCCGCCCGGCTGGACACTCATCTCCGACAGGAAAAATGCGCCCCCCGTTTCCTTGCCGGTGATGAGAAACGTCAGTTGGTTTCCGGGGCCCCAGTAGGCCGGGCCGGTTCTTGCGGGCACATATCTCACCAGGTCTTGCCGCACGGTTTGCTGTGAGTCTTCCCCTACGGTCTCGGCCGGGGAGTGGCCGAGGGCTGCGACGGATTGTGTTGTCACTTCGATCTCCTATTTGGTAAACTGTGTTTACCGTGAACTGATGGGAACATAGTTTACTTGGAGTGTCAATGAATTTTTATGAAGAAAATGTGCCGCCTGGATTTGTCAAGACGAGGGAGATGCTGATCGGCGCGTTGCTGCGCGCTCCGGCTGAGGCTATTCATCGGCGTATCATCCGTGAGCTCAATGCGGCGGGCTTCAAGGGACTCAGCTTGCCCCACATCG
This sequence comes from Occallatibacter sp., assembly GCA_049677625.1. Classification (GTDB taxonomy): domain Bacteria; phylum Acidobacteriota; class Terriglobia; order Terriglobales; family Acidobacteriaceae; genus Telmatobacter. The sequence continues at coordinate 1,482 of JBAUCP010000777.1, forward strand.
CGGTCTTCCGCTATCCCGGCCCCGACGGAGAACGCCCGGGAGTAATTGCCGAGCGCGCCGGAATGAGCAAGCAGGCCATGAACCGTCTCCTCGGCAGCCTGGAGGATCTTGGTTACTTGAAGCGCTCCGACGCGCCCAACGAGGGCCGCGCGCGCATTGTCCACTTCACCAAACGCGGCCACGCCGCCTACGCCAAGGCCATTCACACCCTGCGCGACGTCGAGCGCGATTGGAACGCCTTTCTCGGTCCCAAAGATTTCGCCCGGCTCAAAGAGATTCTGTTCCGCGTCTGGGAGAGTCCATTGATTCGTTAGCCATCCGCTTACAGAGCCATGCATTGACGCAGTCCTGCGATAACTGGACAAACGCTGGAGCATGGACAAATCGGACGTTGACAGTCAACCGCCGGTAACAGGCCAACGCGCTCACCGACTAGATATGTCTTATTGTCTTAGTTCCACCTGGTTGGCCGCCAGCTCAGAAGTTACCGGCGAAAGCTGCTCCCGGTGGGCGCAGAATCGCGTTTGCACGGATTACCCGAGAGCCCTTTCCTGCAGAACACGCTTCGCGGGAGAATGGCTCTATTTGCGGCCTTCGATGAGGGAGCGCAGCTCGGCGGCGATTGAGGCCAGGTGTGGAGTGGAGTCTGGCGCGGAATCGGTCACGCCTGAGAACTGGAGTTCCAGCTCGCGGGCCAGCTCGGTGCCGCGGGCGAGGCTGAATGTGCCCAGGACACCGGCCAGCTTGTGCGCCGCGGAGGCAGCGGCATCTCTTTGCCCGGCGCTGAGCGGGCCCGCGGCAAGTGCCTCGACGGCCGACTCAATCACTGAGACGCGCTCGCGGATTTCGGGCAAGAAGCGCGCCCACAAGCGGTCGAGCGCGGCGGTGAGGCCGGGCTGGGCGGCTTTTTGGGAAGTGGGCTCCATGGCAGAGGACGGATTCAGCTCCAGCCCAGCACGGCCGAGATCTGCGCGGAGAGCGTGAGCGGATCGAAGGGCTTGAAGAGCACGGCTTCGACGCCGAGGTCGGCAAAGCGGCGCTGGTCGGTGCTCTGCACCTTGGCCGTGAGCAGCAGCACGGGAATGTGCGCGGTGACGGGATTCTTGCGCAGCTCGCGGAAGGTAGTGGGGCCGTCCATTCCCGGCATCATCACGTCGAGCAGGATTGCATCCGGCTGGTCCTCGGCGGCGCGAATCAGGCCCAGCGTTCCGGAGCTGGCCGAAACCACCTCCCAGCCCGCGACGCTTTCCAGGCTGAGCGCGGCCACTTCGCGAATGTCGTCTTCATCGTCAATGATCAATATCTTGCGGGGCACGGGGGAGGAACCTCTGGGACCATTTTGAATCGCCGGGGTTGGTCGTGTCGATGCCGCCCGGCCCGAAGGCGGTTTATGAGTTCGGTACGGAGGGTTCCCGGGAGGGGTTTTCTTCCATCAGCCGCGAGCGGCGCAGCATGGTCATCACCAGAGCTTCGAGCTGCTGCGGCTGCACCCGCGCCTTGGCAAGGAAGTGCGTGGGTCCGAGCGTGAGCTGGCGGCGCTCGGCCGGGGAAAGGTCGCGGCCGGAGTAGACCACCAGCGGCAGACGCGAGAGATTTTCATTCTGCCGCAGCCAGTCGACCACATTGAAGCCATTGCCGTCCGGCAGGCCGATGTCGAGCACCACCAGATGCGGCTGGAAGGAGTAGCATGCGTCCACGGCCTCCTGGAGCGTGTGCGCCAGGCGCACCTCGATGCTCTCGTGCGAGAAGACCTCGGCGATCACCAGAGCCAGGTCCACGTCGTCTTCCACCACCAGGATGCGCGCCTTGTCTCCGGGACCGCACAGCACCCGGCCCAGCTCTCTGAGAAGAGCATCTTCGTGGAGCGGATTTGCGACCCATCCCTGCACACCGGCGGGTACGGTTGCGGGTCCGTGCGCGCTGTCCACGCAGAGCAGCACGACCGGCGTGCGCGATTCGGGATCGAGGCGGCGCAGCATGGGCAGAATCTCCCAGCCGTTCATGCCGTCGAGCGAGGTATCGAGAAGAATGGCCTGCACGGTTTCTTGCGCCGCCTGCAGAGTCTGCTCCACGGTGGAGGTCTCGACAACGCGATAGCCGTGGCGCATCAACTGCTCGGCGACGCGCGGACGCGACTCAGCGCCTACGCCGGCGAGCACGACGGTGCCCGAGCGAAGTTCCTGCTCGACCGGTTCGCCGGGCTCCATCAGGACCGGCTGATAAGGCAGGAAGACGCGGAATGTGGAGCCGCGGACCGGATTGCGCTCAGCCCAGATGCGCCCGGAGTGCTGCAGGACGATAGTGCGGCAGATGGCCAGCCCAAGACCGCTGCCGCCCTTCTGGCGGGAGTCGGATGCGTCCACCTGCTGGAAGCGGCCGAAGATGGCTTCGAGCTTGTCGGCGGGAATGCCGCGGCCGTGATCGATGATCGACATGGTCACACCGGTGATGCCGGGACGGATCATCACCGAGACGGCCGAGTTGGGCGGCGAGAACTTGACGGCGTTCGAGAGCAGGTTGGTGAGCACCTGGAGCAGACGGTCGGGGTCGGCGGCGATCTGGGCCTGGGTGGTGTCGTGAATAAGCTGCACGCCGGCCGACTCCGCCACCGGCTGCATGCCGTCGATGGCCTGGCGCACGATCTCAGCCAACTGCACCGGCCGGAAGGCCAGCGGCTCGCGCCCGCTCTGGATGCGCTCGAGATCGAGGATGTCGTTGATGAGCCGCACCAGCCGGTCGGAGTTGGTGAGTGCGATGCGGAGCAGATTTGCGGCCTTGTCGCTCAGGTCGCCGAGGATGCCGGAGGAGAGCAGCCCGAGCGCGCCGCGGATGGAGGTGAGCGGAGTGCGCAGCTCGTGGCTCACCGTGGAGATGAACTCGTCCTTCAGTTGGTCGAGCGCGTAACGCTGGCTGATGTCGCGGAAGCTGAGCACCGAGCCCGAGAAGCGGCCCTGGTCGCGGCCCTGATCCCGGCCCTGGTCGAGGATGGGCGTAAGGACATATTCGGCGGGAAACGAGGTTCCGTCCGCGCGGAAGATAGTGTCTTCGCCGGCGCCGGCGCCGGCGTGGCCCTGGCCCGCGTTGCGCCTGAGCGCGCACTCTTCGCCGCATTCGTTGCCAACCGGCGCGGAGCCGTGAAGCAGCTCGTGCATCTGCTTGCCGATGAGCCTGGAAACTTGAGCGCCCAGCATGCGCGCGGCGGCCGGATTGGCGAAGCTGACGCGGCCATCGATATCCAGGCCGCAGATGCCGTCGGCAACCGAGTCGAGCAGGATCTCCTGGCGGCGATTAAGCTCTTCGGCGCGGCCGCGCTCCTCAGAGCGCGCGAGCATCTGCCCCAGAGGCGCGGCCACGGCCTCGATCGCCGCCATGGTCTCGCGGTCTTCGCGCAGCGCGTAGTGGCAATAGAACTCCAGCACCGCCAGAACTTTGCTGCCCACGCGCACGGGAATCGCCCATCCCGAGACCATCTCCTCGCGCAGCGCCGACTCGATGCGCGGGCTCGGTTCGGCGGCGGCCAGTTCGCTCACCCACACCGCGCGCCGGTCGTTCCAGGCGCGGCCGGGCAGGTCAGTGCCGCGCGGCAGGGCCAACCCCATGCTCTCGCGGATGAGAGCCTCGGCACGCCGGCCCGGAGTTCCCCAGGCGGTCGAGAACTCCAGCGCCTCCTGCTTTGCGTCCACCTTCCACAGAATGGCCGCATCCCAGCCCTGGGAGATGCAGAGCGTCTCAAGGATGCGCATGGCGGCGGACTCGGGCGAGATGTTTTCGCCCACCACCTGGCTCACCATGAGCTGCAGGCTGAGGCGGTGTTCGCGCTGCTTCTGCTGGGTTACGTCGCGCAGCAGGCAGCGCACGGCGAGCGGATTACCGGCCTTCTGGCGCTGGCTCAGGCTCAGCTCCAGATCCAGCACGCGTCCGTCCAGGGTGTGATGGCGCAGCGGAGCGCGGTCAATAGTCTCTCCATCGAGCGCGCGGCGAAACAGCGCGGCGGCCTCACTGTGGCTGTTGGCGCTGAACAACTGGTCAAAGGATTCGAGGTTGAGCAGCGCGGCATTGTCGTGGCCGAAGCACCGCTTCCACGCCGGATTGGCGTAGAGAAACCGGCCCGCCGGGCTGAGCGTGGCGATCATCTCGTTCGAGCTCTCGAACAGATCGCGGTAGCGCTCCTGCGACTCGCGCAGGGCCTGCTCGTGGCGCAGGGTCGCGCTCTGGTCCACGGCCACGGCCACCAGGCCCGCGGGCGCGCCGGCGGGGTCGCGCAGTGCCGAGACATGGAGCGTAACGGGAACGGCAGAACCGTCTTTGCGGCGCACCTGCACGTCGAAGCTGGGCACCATGCTGGGCGGCAACGCCGCTACGCACTCCTGATAAGCCGCAATCCGGCCAGCCCTGGTGGGCTCCGTGGGTTTCTCCGCTCCGCAGAGTTTCTGCATCTCGGCAACCAGCCGCGCGCCTTCGCCGGACGCCAGAATATCGGTCGTGCTCCAGTCGCTGGTGAGCTCGGCGGCGTGATAACCGAGCAGGCGCTCGGCGGAGGGATTGACGTAAATGAGGCGGCCGGCGAGGTCTACCGCAACCACGGCCGGACCAGCCGACTCCAGCAATTCGCGCAGCAACCGATCGTCCGGTTCGGCAGGTCTTTGCCGAGTGGCGCGGGAGCGAAAGGGAAGCCGCAGAGCCAGCACGGCGGCCGCAGCCGCTGCGGCAAGCACAAGCAGATTGTCGTAGCGCGGTCCCGCAACCGTGCGCAGGATGACGGCAGCGGTGGCCAGCGCGAGGGTGAGCGACGCCAGGATGGGCCAGAGAAGCAGCACGGCGATGCGTGGCTTCCGCGCGCCGCCGATGGCCGGCATTCCCTTCGAACCGACTGCCATTCGCTCTCCAGGCCCCGGCATTTTCAGCCGGGTTCATCCACCTTGCGTAATGCCTGCAACCCGCTCAATCCGCTCTGCAAGCGCGTGCCGGGCAGCGAAAAGCCGCGAGCAGGGAAACAGCATTCCGTCGGTGATACGCGGCAGTCTCTTGTCGCTGTTCGTGCAGCGAATCTTCCGATACTAGCGCCGATGCGGGGAAGCGCTCACGGGTTATCGCGGCCCTTAAGAATCTTTGCGCGATTTGTGTGTAGTATAAGCGTTCCGCCGTTCCTTCTTCATGTAGGTAACATCGGCTGAAATCGGTGCAGAGGCGCGGATTACCAATTTAGTCAGGCCCGGTGCGGCTTTGGGAACCGAGCGCAGGTCCCGCGCAAGCGCCCGCCTATGCGGGCCGTTCCTCCAGTTTGGCGAGACGCCGTTATACTGCTTCTATGTTGAGGAAATCCGCTCTCTTCGCCATTTTCCGATCCGCGCTGCCGGTAACCGTAATCCTTTGCCTTGCCGCCCACTCGCCCATGGCGCATGCCTGGGGAAATGAAGGGCATCGCATGGTGAACAAGCTCGCGGCCAGCAATTTGCCCGCCGACGTGCCGGCCTTTCTGCGCTCCCAGGACGCCATCGACGAGATCGAATACCTGGGCCCCGAGCCGGACCGCTGGCGGTCGCCGGCTGAGCCCGAGCTGAACGCCGCGCAGGCGCCTGAGCACTTTATTGATCTGGAACTGGCTGACGCGCTTGGACCGCTGCCGCGTAAGCGCCTGGACTTTGAAGCCAAGGTCTTTGCCGCCGCCCAAAGGCCGGAGAAGATTGGCCTGCAGCCCTGGGTGACCGACGAGGTGTGGGAGCGGCTGAAGGCAGCCATGCGCCAGTATCGCGACTTGAAGGCGCAGGGGCAGGATACGAAGCCGGTGGAGCAGGCGATCCTCTTCTACGCCGGCTGGATGGGCCATTACGTGGGCGACGGCTCGCAGCCATTGCACACCACCGTGCAATACAACGGCTGGACCGGCCCCAACCCCAACGGCTATACGACCGGCCACCAGATTCACTGGCAGTTCGAGGGGCCGTTTGTGGGCGCAAACATCCACGCGGCCGATGCGGAGCCGAAGATGACGCCGGCGAAAGCCATCGACGGCGACATCTTTGACGCCTACGTGGCCTATCTGCGCCACACCGCAACCTACGTGGAAAAGGTGTATCAGCTCGAAAAAGCGGGCGGGTTTGTGGGTGCGGGCACTGCGGAGTCGCGTGCGTTCACGGCCGAGCGGATCGCCGCCGGAGCCAGCATGTTGCGGGACATGATCTATACGGCGTGGCTCGACAGCGCGCAGCCGGTGCCCGATCCATACGCGGGCAAGTAGCCAACGCTTATAGCATTTTCGGAATTGCTGTAAACCGAACGCACGCACTCAAGTGGCTTTTTCATCAAGAAAAAGCCACCTTTCATTGCTCTCAAGAAGCCTACGTGTATTCCAAAAATGCTCAGTCTCCGGCTTCCGCGGCGGCTAGAGCCGGGATGCGGCGCAATACGAGCGTGAGCGGCGCAAACAGGATAAGCACCGTGGGCACAGCAATGAGCAGCCATGCGGCCAGCGTGTGGCCCACGAGTGCGCCGGACTGTGCCACGAGGTTCATGGCAGACAGATGCAGCCAGGAGCCGGGCGCGGCGGCCGCTTGCGGCCCGCTTGAAAACAACCGTCCGCCGAGCCGCACGAAGGGCACGATGAGCGCCAGTTGGAAGGGCATGGCGGCGTAGTTCGCGGCCTGGATCGCAGGCAGATTCAGCCGCAGCGCAAGCGCCAGTCCGGCGCAGAGCAGGGTGGGGATGCCGACCACGGGCAGGCAGCCGATGGCGAATCCCAGCGCCAGCGTGAGAGCCAGCCGGCGCGGCGAAATGCCCTGGCTGAGCCAGCGCGTCAGGTTCCGTTGGATGGATTCGATCGTCATGCTTTGCCCTGGTTGCAAATCCTGTTGAAAGTATTGACTCAGGTGATCGGCAGTTAGTTGCGTTGAGATGAATGTTTGTTGAGGGGAATCAAGAACGGCAGTACCCTTACTGCACTTACCGGGCGCCCCACCTTCGGTCCGCCGCGGCAGACACCGGGCGTCCCACCCCGGCAATAACCGGGTGCCCCACCTTCGGCGATGCGCGTACTCTGCGCATCGGCTAAGGTGGGATAGCACGAACCCCAACCCGTTGCGTCGCAGCGGAAGTCAAAACATCGTTATCTGGGGTAAACTTGGGACGCGATGCGGGTATTCGGAATCGACTGCGGCACCGAGATCACCGGTTTTGGCGTAGTGGAGTCGGATGAGGGCGCGCGCGAGCCGCGGCTGGACTGCTGCGCGATGGGCGCCGTGCGGCTTGCGAAATCGAAGGCGCTGCCTGCGCGGCTGGATCAGGTCTTCCGCGAGCTTTCGGCCGAGATCGAGCGCTGGCAGCCGGACGCGGTTGCGATCGAGGAGGTCTTCTACTCCGTGAATGCCAAATCGGCGCTGAAGCTGGGGCAGGTAAGAGGCGTGGCGCTGCTGGCCGCGGCGCGGCTGGGTATTCCGGTGGCCGAGTATGCGCCGCTCAAGATCAAGTCGAGCGTGGTGGGCTACGGGCTGGCCAAAAAGGAGCAGGTGCAGTTCATGGTGGCGCGGCTGCTGCGGCTTGATGCGCTGCCCGAGCCGGCTGACGCCGCCGATGCGCTGGCCATCGCCATCTGCCATCTGCACACGGCGCAGACGCTGGCGATGCAGGAGGGCTGCCGATGAGGCTCCGGTGGACGCTGGCCGCGGCCGCCCTGCTATTCCTGACCGGCCGGCAGGGTTTTGCGCAGGACGAGGCGATTGCCGTCGACTTCACCAACCAGGGGCTCAACCCTTCGCACTGGACGCTTACTCTGCATCCAGACGGCAGCGGGCATTTTCGTTCCGAGATGGGCGATCAGCCCAAGGGAGAGATGCCGGAGATGGCTGCGCCGGACATCGACCGCGACGTGCAGTTGAGCCCGCAGTTTGCGGCGCGTATCTTTGCCGTGGCGCGGCGTCACAACCGGTTCAACGAGGACTGCGAAAGCCGGCTCAAGGTTGCTTTTCAGGGCTGGAAAAAGCTTACCTACAAAGGGCCGGACGGCAGCGGATCGTGCACCTTCAACTACTCCAGGGACAAGGAGATCGAGTCACTGGGCGACACCATGGGCGCGGTGGCGGAGACCATCCTCGAAGGCGAGCGGCTGCAGATGCTGCTGGAGCACGACCGCCTGGGGCTCGACAAAGAGATGGAGTTCCTTGTCGATGCCGCCAATAACGGCCGCGCGCAGCAGATTTGCGCTATCCGCGGCATTCTGGCGCGGCTGGCCCAGGACGACGATGTGATGGAGCGGGTGCGGAAAAGGGCTAGAATGCTTCTGGCGCAGGGAGATACATAAATCGGCGCCGGAGCGCGAAAGAACGCGACTTTTTCTCCCCGGTTCATGTCCAATGGAATGAGTTGAGCTGCCATTCATAGATAGATAATCCGGTTTGGCTGGTACGGGCACGGGAAAAGGGGGGCAGCATGAAAAAGATACAAGGTCGCAACGGGTTGAACGGGCGCTTGCACTGGGCGGCCTGCCTGGGCTTTGCCGCTCTGGGCGTGCTCTGCCTGGCGCAGGGAGCACGCGCCGATGACGCCGGCCAGCCGGGCCGGGCCGTTCGCTTGAGCTACGCGGATGGGCCGGTGCGGATCACGCAGGGCGGACAGGCGGTTACCGACCAGGCAGTGGCGAATACCCCGCTGTTTGAAGGCATGCAGATCAGCACATCGGACGGCGGGCGGGCGGAGATCCAGTTTGAGGATGGAAGCGTGGCGCGCCTTTCGCCGGACACCACGCTCACCCTCACGGCGCTGCGCGGGCAGGGCGCCAATGGCGACGCCGAAATGACGCTCAACGGCGGACTCGCTTACTTTGAGCTGCAGGGCGCAGCGGAGTCAGGCCAGATGAGCGTCCAATTTGGCGATGCAGTGGCCACGGCCAGCGGGTTCAGCGTGCTGCGCATCAAGATGGATACGCCGCCGGGCGAGGTGGCCGTCTTCTCCGGCAATGCGCACGTGGAGCGCGGCAACGGCGCGCTGGCTCTCGACCTGCACGGCGGCGAGAACGTTACCCTGAGCGCATCCAGCCCGGCGCTCTACGTTCTGGCCGAGTCCATCGATCCGGACTCCTGGGACGCGTGGAACTCCGACCGCGACCAGGCGCTGACCGCGCAGGCTGCCACGCAGACCGGAGCGGCCAGCAATATTTCACCGGACGAGAGCCAGAACCCGGCCTGGAGCGACCTGGACGCCAATGGCAACTGGTACGACGTGCCCGGCCAGGGCTACGTCTGGTCGCCTTACGACGCCTCGAACTCCGGCTGGGATCCTTACGGGAACGGGAACTGGATTTGGAATCCCGGCTATGGATACATCTGGGCCTCTGGATATAACTGGGGCTATCTGCCTTACCAGTGCGGAGCCTGGAACTTCTATAACGGCTTTGGCTGGGGCTGGGCGCCGGGACTGGGCGGCTGCCAGCCGTGGTGGGGCTCCGGCTTCTACGGCGGTCCGCGGTTCGGCGGCTATCTGCCGGGCGGCTATCGTCCGCCGCGCAGGCCCATTGCGCCGCCGCACGGACCCGCACACGGACACCCCATGCCGATGATCGCCGTGAACCGGCGGTTCAACGCGGTAGCCGGCAACCTGCCGCTGCGCGACCGGAGTGCGCAGGTGACCATCGCCGGCAACACGGTGCAGGCTTTGCGCCCGCTACCGATGCGGCCGGGTTATGATCGGCCGGCCACGGAGTTCGCCAACCACGAGCAGATCATCTACGGAAGCACGCCGCCGGCGCACGTGCCGGAGGGAGCTTTGCGGCCCGGCTATGCCGTAGACCGCGGCGCTTATGCGTCCGCTCCCGGAGGCGTGCAGAACCATTCCGAGCCCACCTCCAGAGGCTACTCGGCGCCTCCGTCCAGAGGCTCTGCATCGGCGCCCAGCCATTCTTATAGTGGCGGCGGTGGAAGCAGCGCATCGCACAGCGGCGGAGGCGGCAGCACCGGCGGCGGCGGCGGTGGTGGGGGTGGTGGGTCGCACGGCGGTGGAGGAGGCGGTGGTGGTGGCGGTGGCGGCGGAGGCGGTCACAAGTAGATCCGCGCGACACTACAATCTTCCCGTCTGGAACTGAAGAGCCCCGTCCTGAGCGCGTCGAGCGCAAGGCACGGG
>JBAUCP010000778.1:0-3216 GCA_049677625.1 Occallatibacter sp.
CCGGCGATGCGCTGCCGCAGATCAAAGGAGCGGCGGTTGCGGGCGGGGAGATCGCGCTTGAACCGGCCAGCATTACATTTCTTGCCTTTCCAGAGGCGCATAACGCGAGCTGCAAATAAGGCGGGGGAGTGGTGCAGTTTCCGGATTGACGGCGATCCCGCTAACCCTGGATTGCGCCTCCCAAGCGCTCGATGGATGACTCGGCGGATTCTGGCTAATCGAAAGCCGTTCCTAGTGACAGCGGAATTCGCCGGATTGCTAATTGGATATATTCGATTCGCCAGCGCCCGCGCAGAATTAGATCCTAAACTTCTTTTGCATAAAGTCTTGAGGCGACAGGGCGAGAGCACATGCCGATGATTCGGTCGATGAAGTCACAATTGCTTCTTGGCCCTTTGCGCGGTTGCGGCGTCAACAAGCCTTTGCGTTAGCGTCTCGTACGTTTTCTCGAAAGTTTCGAGATCATGGGGTCTGCTCGTTAAATGGGCATTCACCGCCGCAAGCCATTCGCGTTTAAGGTCCAAACGCTTGACATCGGTGAAGGCGAAGATTCGTGTTTGGACGATCTGGAAGAAATCTGCTGTTCTGCGCGTTTTGTCTTTTCGCTCCTCTGGGGTCAATTCGCTCTGATACATTGCTTCGACCTCTGCATGCATGGACGCAGCAAGAGCTCCTAAAAGCTCTTGAAATTCTTCGTGCCTGCGATCAAGCATCCACTGTTCCCTCTGCGATGATCGCGACAGAAAATGCCCGAAAACAATACCGCCAAGAGTTGTGACGGCGCCAAGACTGGCGACAACGATCGTGACTGTCTCTTGCTCCATCGAGGGGTCCCTTTCCTTTGAAGCTACTTCGCTTTTCTGGGCTCCACATGCGCCAACGCAGAGCCGGCTAATGGTGAGAACGGGTCGATGCGCTCATCGAGCCCCTCCCCAATTCTCTGGGCTCCGGGTGGTTGGCTGCCATTCCGGAAACTGTATCATCACGGACGTACGGTGGTCAGTCCACTGGTTGTACACTAGAGCATGTGATGCGGATTTTCGCTGTAAGCGTGGTGCTCGCTCTCGCGGCTCTGACGGGATGTCACTCGGGTCCGAAGGCCGGCGAGCAGGCCTCGGCCAGCCCATCGTTCAAGATTTACAAGCTGCGCGGCAAGGTGATTTCGGCCAATCCCACAACCGGCGAGGTCACGCTGGCTCACGACGCCATTCCCGGCTTCATGGACGCCATGACCATGCCCTACAAATTGAAAGACCCCAGCATCCTGAGCGAGCTGCATCCCGGCGACGTGCTCACCGCCGATCTGTTCGTCTCGCAGGGTGCGGATGCCGATGTCTTCATCGACCACATCGTCATCATCGCGCAGGGCAAGCCAGATTATGTGCCGGCGATTTTCTATCATGTGCCCGAGCCCGGCGACGCGGTGCCGGATTTCAAGCTGCGCAATCAGGACGGGAGCGAGATTCATCTCGGCCAGTTTCGCGGCCAGACGCTGCTGCTCACCTTCATCTACACGCGCTGCCCGCTGCCCAACTTCTGCCCGCTGGTTACGCATAATTTTGCGGTCATCAACAGCCAGTTGGCCGCCGATCCGGCGCTCTATGCAAAGACCCATCTGCTCTGCGTAACCTTTGACCCGGAGCATGACACACCGGCGCGGCTGCGTGCTTACGGAGCGGAATATATCGGCAGCGATGCGAAGTCGGCCTTCGCGCACTGGGACTTCGCGGCGCCGAGCAAGCCGGAACTGCTGGAGATGACGAAGTATTTTGACGTGGGCTATTCGCCGGGTCCAGACGACACGATTACGCACACGCTCTCAACCACGCTGATCGGCCCGCACGGCAAGGTGGCGCAGTATTATCCGGGCAACGATTGGACTCCGCAGCAGGTGCTCTCCGACGTGAAACATGTGGTTGCGAATGCCGGTTGACGATGGAACGATCGGCGGTGTTTGATTTGGGGGTGTTTGATTTGGGGGTGTTTGATTTGGATTTGATATTTTCAGGCGGCACGAATCGCAAGGAGACGAAAAAATGAGTGATGGATTGACTATTCGCAAAGATGCTGAACTGGATTTTCTGGCGCTGGGGGCTTTGATTCATCGGCTCGATCCGGGAATCATCCCTTTTCGCAAGGCCACTGAGTGCAAGATTCACGTAAGCGGCGGCGAGTTCAATGTGGCTGCCAATCTTTCTGACTGCTTCAAGCTCAAGACGGCCGTCGTTTCCGCCATGGTGGACTATCCCATCGGCGACCTGATTGCCGAGCGCGTGCTGGCCATGGGCGTAAAGCCCATTTACAAGCACTTTGAGCACAACGGCGCTACCGGCCCGAATATGGCCACGGTCTATAGCGACCGCGGCTACGGCGTGCGCCCGCCGGTGGTGTTTTACAACCGCTCGAACGAGGCCGCGGCGCAGCTCAAGCCGGGCGACTTCGACTGGAAGGCGATCTTCGCCAAGGGCGTGCGCTGGGTGCACTGCGGCGGGCTCTTCGCGGCGCTCTCGCCCACCACCGCGCCGCTGGCCGCGGAGATGATGAAAGAGGCCAAGGCCGCGGGCGCAGTGACTTCGTTCGACTTGAATTTCCGCGAGAAGCTGTGGAAGATTTCGGGCGGCATCGACCACGCAGTGGAGACCATCGGCAAGATCGTAGAGCACGTGGATGTGCTGGTGGGCAACGAAGAGGATTTGCAAAAGGGACTGGGCATTCCGGGGCCGGAGATTGCGGCCAAGTCGAAGCTCGACCCCAGCGTCTTCTTCGGCATGATGGACCAGGTGGTGAAGAAGCTGCCCCATGCCAAGGTGGTGGCGACGACGCTGCGCGAGGTGCACACCACCAACCACCATACGTGGAGCGCGGTAGCGTGGGTGAACGGGAGGACCTACACCGCGCCGACGACCGAGCTGGATGTGATCGATCGCGTAGGCGGCGGCGACGGCTTTGCAGCGGGCTTTATCTACGGCCTGTTGAAGGGCGAGACGCCGGAGGAAGCGCTCAAGCTGGGCTGGGCGCACGGCGCGCTGCTGACCACCTTCCCCGGCGACACGACCATGGCCACGCTCGACCAGGTGCGCGCATTTGCCAAGGGCGGATCGGCACGCATCCAGCGCTAACGCCAGTTGTCAGTTGTCAGAGATCAGTTGTCAGTTTGGCCCGGCCTTCAGTTTTGCTGACAACTGACCACTGACCACTGATCACTGACCACTGCAA
>JBAUCP010000779.1:0-4962 GCA_049677625.1 Occallatibacter sp.
AAGAAAAGGTTGAATAGCTAAGCCCATAGCCGAAGGGATAAAGCGGCGCACCGGTGAAATAACGATAGGTGCGGCCTTTCATCGCGTAATCGTCGAAGGGCGGCAACTGGTCGACGCTCTTATAGAAAGTTACTGGCAGGCGTCCTGCGGGATTGTTGAGGCCAGAGAGTGTCTGTGCGACTGCCGTACCGCCTTCTTCGCCGGGATACCATGCGTCGAGAATCGCGTTGGCGTGCGCGCTGGCCCAATTTATTCCCAGTGCGCTGCCGTTGGTGAGTACCACTACGAGCGGTTTGCCGGTTGCGGCGAGAGCTTCAAGAAGATCCTCTTCCGGCTTGGGCAGATCGAGGCTGGTGCGGTCGCCGCCTTTGAATCCGGGCTCGTCCACCTGCATCTCTTCGCCTTCGAGTTCGCTGGTGATGCCGACCACTGCGACCACGACATCTGCGGCCTTGGCGGCTGCAATTGCTTCGGGCTGCGGGCTGAGATTGACTTTGGACCAGACCAGCCTGGCGATGGGCGAGTCGCCCTGGCCGGGCGAGTACATGATGTGCAGGACGGCGGGCTTGCCGGCTTCAAGATGAACGCGGCCGAGCTTGGCCGTCGCCGCCGTAGGAAGAGGTTACGCTCTTGCCGTCGAGCTGCATGCGGAAGAATCCGTTGGCCATGAGGCCAAGGTTGTAATCTCCGGTCACCGGGGCGGTGAGGGTGCCTTCCCAGCGAATCGCAAGGGGGTGAATGGCTGCGGCCTCGGCCGGCATGGCGTTGGCAGCCGCGTCTATCGTAGGTTCGACGCGCTCGGCAACAGGCTTGCCGGTTCCGAGAGAGTTGAGGTCAGACAGGTCGAGCTTGGAGTAACTGGCCTTGATGCCGGGCTTGCCGTCGACGGTGAGCGCGGAGGCGGGCACGGGGTCCGCGTCGTGGCCCAGGAACTGCGTGCCGGCGACGTAGTTGATGGTCGCGTCAGCGAATTCTTTTCTTATTCCTTCAAGGATCGAGACGGTGTGCGTCGGAATGCCGTTGTAGTTGCCGAGCAGCACGTGAGTCTGGTCGGCGAGCGGCCCGATCACGGCTATCTTCATTCCAGATGCTTTCAGCGGCAGCGTGCCGTCGTTTTTCAACAGCACCATGGACTCGTTCGCCAGCTTGAGCGCCAGCGCGCGGTGCGCAGGGCTGTTCAATTCGCTCTCATCGATTTTTGTGTAGGGCACCATCTCGGGAGGGTCGAACATGCCGAGCTTGATGCGTGCGGTAAAGAGGCGGGTAACGGCTGTGTCGATCTCGCTCTCTTTCAGATACCCTTGCCTGACCGCGTCGAGATAGGGCTTGTAGTCGTGGTCGTCGTTTACCTTGAAGGTGAAGTCGACGCACTCGTTGTCCATGCCGCGGCGGAGGCTGACAGCCGAGGACTCGGCCTGCGTGGTGTTGAACTTGTGGCCGGCGTGGATGTCGAGGACGGCGCCGCAGTCGGATACGACGTAGCCTTTGAAGCCCCACCAGCCGCGGAGCTGGTCGTCAAGCAGGAACTCATTGGCGCAGGCGGGCTGGCCGTTGATGGAGTTGTAGGCGCACATGACGGAGCCGGCCTTGGCCTCAACGACAGTGGCGCGGAATGCGGGCAGATAGGTGTCGAGCTCGTCATGCTTGCTGACGGTAACGTCAGCGGTGTGGCGCGTGGGCTCGGGGCCGGAGTGGACAGCGAAGTGCTTGGGCGTGGAGATGACGCGGTAGTAGCGTGGGTCGTCGCCCTGCATGCCGGTGACGAAGGCTACGCCCATGCGCGCGGTGAGGAATGGGTCTTCGCCGTAGGTCTCCTGGCCGCGGCCCCAGCGCGGATCGCGGAAGATGTTGATGTTCGGCGCCCAGAAGTCGAGCCCCTCGAAGATATTGCTGTGGCCTGCGCGCACATCCTGCGCGTGCTTGATGCGGCCCTCGATGCTGATGTCGATGGCCATCCGGTGGATTGTGGCGGGATCGAATGTAGCGCCCAGGCCGATGGGCTCAGGAAATTCGGTGGTGCCGTTGACCGCAACGCCGTGGAGCGACTCCGACCACCAGTCGTAGGCCGGGATGTTGAGCCGCGGAATGGCGCGCGCCTGGTTGACCAACTGGCTGGCCTTTTCTTCGAGCGTCATCCTCTGCACCAGGTCGGCCGCGCGCTCCTCGGGCGAGAGGTTGGTGTCGAGATAGGCGGGCTTCGGTGCCTCCTGCGCTGCCAAGGGCCACGCCATGCTGACTGCCATTACTGCTGCTGCGATCGTCTGCAATCCAAGTGTCTTCATCTCACCTCTTGCGGCTGTGCCCGGGTTTCAATCGTGCGCACGGCGCAGCCTGTTGCTCCGGGGCAACTCTAATAGCCATCGGAAGCGGCTGTCAAGCGGGAGCGGAATTTTAGAAAATCGCTTTAGGTTGGGAAGCGAACGTTTACCCGATCGCACTGTATGGCGCAGCGAAACAAATTGGAAGCATTAGAACGCGGTATCCGCGTCGTCATGGTGCGGAGCGCGGACGATGCGCATGAGCACGCCGCCGTCGAGCCAGTCGAGCGAGCACTGCTCACAGCCGCCGATCACCGAGCCTCCGCCGCCGAGATAGAAATGCATGTCGAGCTGCCGGCGGCATTTGGGGCAGTTGAGCTGGCGATGCAGGTCGTCGGGGTCGGGCGGCGAGGGGATCTCAGTTGCCGCGCATTTCTCTCGCATCGCGTCGATGAGCGTCTCGAAGGCTTGCATCGAGATCAGCATGCCGCTGCACTGCTTGCAGGCCCACAAATTCATGTCGGCCAAAACCGCATCCCACAACGGAATCGTGCATACCGGGCAACGGAGATCGGCGGAAGCCTCGTCGAGATAGAGCAGTCCCGGATCGTCTGTCCTGGTGACGACCACGTTTTTACAGTAGTCGCAGCGCAGGGTGGTGTTGCCGGTCGCCACCCGCATGGGGGCTCCACAGGATGGGCAGTTCATTGCTGTTTACCGCACTCGGGACAGAACTTTGCGCCTTGCGGCATCGGCTTGCCGCACTCGATGCAGAATTTTCCACCCGCAGTGGCCGCAGGAACCGGCGTTGCACTTCGCAGCGAAGCCTGCCCCATGATCGTCTGCGCCATGGCTACACCCGCTCCCATCCCGACGCCCATTCCGGCTGTTCCGCCGGTGTTCTGCGCGGCCTCTTCGAGCGACTCTGCGGCTTCGAACTGCGTGAGTTTACCCAGATCGCCAGCCATGCCCATGCCGATGCGCTGGTCCATCACCTTCTGCAGCTCGTCGGGCAGTGAGACGCTCTCCACGATGAACTGGCCCATCTCCAGGCCCAGCGCGGCGAAGCCCGGCTTCATATCGGCCGCGATTCTTGCGGCGAGCATGGACTGGTTCGCGGCCATGTCGAGGAACGAGACGTCGCTGGTGGCGAAGATGCCGGCCATGCGTTCGACAATCATGCCGCGCAACTGGTCCTCGAGATCGGTGGCGAGATAAGACTGGCGGGTTCCGCTCACCTGGGTGAAGAAGGTTCGCGGATCGGCGATCTTGTACGAGTACTTGCCGTAAGCGCGCAGGCGCACGGCGCCGAATTCCTTGTCGCGAATCATGATCGGCGTGGCGGTGCCCCATTTCTGGTCGAGTTGGAGGCGCGTCGAGAAGAAATAAACATCGGACTTGAAGGGTGATTCGAAGTCCTTGGCCCAGTTCATCAGGTCGGTGAGGATGGGCAGATTGTGGGTGTTGAGCGTGTACAGGCCGGGGCCGAAGACGTCGGCGATGCGGCCCTCATTGATAAAGGCTGCCATCTGCGTTTCGCGCACGGTGAGCTGGCCGCCGTTCTCGATCTCCATGTCCTGCATGGGATAGCGGTAGGAAAGCACGCCATCTTCACTTTCGCTCCATTGAATGACGCGAATGAACTGCTTGTTCAGGAACTCTCCGAGGCTCACGTTCCCCTCCTGAGGTGCGATGGTAGCAGCGTTCGTCTCTGATCGTAACTCCAACTTAAGTGACAGGACGTGGGTTATACGCCGGCATTGAAGAAGTCTCCAAGGCCGGCGCGCTGTGCGTGGGCGATCATGGCGGCTTGAATCTCCAGCGCCAGTTCCAGCGCGGCGCGGCCCTGGCGGGCGGTTACGCGTGGAGCGCTGCGGGTGCGGATGGAGTCGAGAAAGGAAAGAATCTCAAGCCGGAGCGGTTCGCCTGGCGCGATCTCGGGCTTGAGAAATTGGAAGCCAGGGGTTGAGTTGCCCGCTGCGCCGGCGGCAAGCTGCGCGAGGGCGGCTGCGTCCACTTTGCCGGCGGCGATGGCAGCGGCCAGCTCGGCGGGCAGACTGCCTGGCGCGGCGTCGACGCGGATGACCAGTAGGTCGCGGCGCGCGTAGTCGATGGAGACATATTGGCGCGGCTCGAAGAAGCGGAGCTTGCGCACCAGCTCAGTGGATACGCGCGAGGCGGTGAAGTTGGCCACGCAGCCGGACTCGAACTCGACGCGCACGTTGGCGATGTCGACCTTGGGCGAGAGGATGGGCAGGCCGACGGCGCGGACTTCGCGCACCGGCGAGTGAGCGAAGGTGAGCACGATGTCGAGGTCGTGAATCATGAGGTCGAGCACCACGTCCACGTCGAGCGCGCGGGGGGTAAAGACGCTGAGGCGGTGCGCCTCAAAGAACATAGGGCGATTCAGCCAGGGTTGAATGGTGGTTACGGCGGGGTTGAAACGCTCAAGATGTCCGATGGCGAGAACGCGATCCTGTGTTTGCGCGAGAGCAAGGAGATCGTGGGCCTGCCCGGTGGTTGCGGCGATAGGCTTCTCAATCAACAGGTCGATGCCGGCGGCGAGCAGGGGCGCTGCAACGGCATGATGCGCTGAGGTGGGCACGCAGATGGATGCGGCGTCCACATGGATTTCTCCGCGGGCGCGGGCTTCCAGGCAAGCGTCGATGGATGAATAGACGGTGACGTTCCAATCCCTGGCGAG
>JBAUCP010000780.1:0-10946 GCA_049677625.1 Occallatibacter sp.
GGCTTGAGGTACGTATCGATGCAGGCCTTGGTTACCAGCGGCGACAATGCCGCGTTGCCGATGCCAACCAGGCCGGCATCAGTAAATATCTCTACCAGCACCCAGCCGTGGAATGCGAAGTTTCCCATGGATGCTTCGCGGAACATCACCAGGTCCATCGGATTGGTGCAAAAGTGAGGAGGCAACGGTGTGGTTTCGCCCTCCCACTGCGCGACGCGGGTGCGCACTTCTGTGATCTTCATGACGGGCTCACTTTGGGTAGCAGGTCTGGTGTTTTAAGCGGCTGCACTGTGCCTCCGAGAAACAAAATTACCAGAAAGCCGATGATGTGAAAGGTTCCTACGATGAGAAACAATGTCCCATATCCGAATCCCCGGCTCAGCAGGAAACCGGCGGCCACGCCGAAGATTGCGCCTCCGATGGCTCCGCCAAATCCGACCAGTCCCGCCACCGATCCAACCGCGGATAACGGAAAGATATCCGCAGGCAGAGTCATGATCAGTCCGGACCAGGACTGCTGGCAGAAAAATGCGACGCTGAATAACATGAGCGCCCATCCGACCGGAACGTGCGGCACCAACATGACTACCGGCATGAACAACGCGCTCAGGCCAAGAACGAATTTCCTCGAGAAGTCCAGCGACCGGCCCCGGCTCAGTAGCGCGCTCGACAACCATCCTCCCAGAAAACTTCCTACGCCGGATGCCGCGTATGGAATCCACGCGTAGTAGCTCACCTGCTTGATATCGAAGCCACGCGCGTCGTAGAGATACTTGGGAAGCCAAAGAAGGTAGAAATACCATGCCGAATCGCTCATGAATTTGGCGAAGACCAGCACCTGAACCTTCCGCATGCTTACCAGATCCAGGAGCGACAGCTCCCGCGCCACGACCCGCGCATCGATAGTGGCCGTCGATGCGTCGTTGCTTCCCCGATAGCCGATGTACCACCACACCACCCATGCCAGCCCCACGGCGCCTGACGCGAAAAACACCATTCTCCATCCGCTGGTCAAAAGCACTATGCCGATCAAGGGCGGAGCCAGGACCGATCCCACCGCCGTCCCCGCGTTGATGATGCCCATCGCCGTCGATCGCCGACCAATTGGAATCCACTCTGCCACCACCCTGGTTGCCGCGGGAAATCCTCCTCCTTCACCCATTCCCAGGAGGCAGCGCGCTACCAGCAAAAAGCCAAAGCCGGTGGCCAATCCATGCAGGGCGCAGGCTCCCGACCACCACAGCATGATCAGCAGGAATCCGCGCCGCGTTCCCATTACATCCAGCAGCCGTCCACCCGCCACGTATAGCACAGCATAGGGAATGAGAAATGCAAACTGCAGCCACGAGAACTGCTGATTGCTCAGCGGTATCGTGCGCTCGATCGACTTGATGGCCACAGGCAGCGTCTGACGATCGAAGTAGCTTATTGCAATTGCCGCCGTCACCAGAGCGACGAAATACCATGGCCGCTCGAGCCAGCCAGTCCGCTCCGTTCGTTCGGCTTTTCTTAACAGCGTTGTCACCCAGTCACCACGTCAGACGCATGAGCGATGTCGCCTGCCGTGGAAGGTTCGTCCCAATCGTTACTTTGTTGTCGTGCACATCAAGCCATTCCGGAGAGGTGAGAAGCTCCAGTTGCCCCGCTGCCTTCAGGCGCTCATACTGTTCCGGCGTGGGCGCCTGCGGCGATCCCATCGCCTTCCAAACAGTGTAGGAGTTGCTGTGCGTCTCGTCGATGCGGTAGTGCTGAAACAGGACCTTGTTGACTCCCGCCGGAATCCCCGCAATTGTAACCTCTACATCCGCGCCGTCCGCGGGCAGATCGTCGTCATGGTAGTTCCACAGCATCACTGCAGCCTGATGCTCGGCCTTGGTTGCGAGCGCATCCACGTCCGGCGCTTGGCGCACTCCGTTGGTTAGGATATCGTCGAGGGGAATCTGCCCCGTGCTGCTGGTCTTCACGCGAGTCCCGCGCATCAACCCTGCCATGCGAAAGACGTTCAGCACCGGCTTGTCAACGCCGTTGGTCGCCAGCGTGCGGAAGCCTTCGAAGTAGTCCTTGCCTTCAAATTCGAATGACCATGACAACATCGAGATCAGGTTCACCTTCGACCGGTCCTCGAGGTCGAAGAGCCCCTTGATGGCCGCGGCTGTGTACGTTGTATAGAGCGGCCCGTTGCGGTACGCATTCGCCGGATTCACCTTCATCGAGCAGCCGGCGCATCCTTCCGGATCGGCCTCGCTCAAGACAATCGGGAGGTGAATGAACTGAGGATACTTCGCCACGATGCGAAAGCCTGCATCTGCAGCTTTCAACTCGTTCGCAAGCCCCATCCGCACATGCCCGTCCACTACGGAGGGACGGCCCTTGGGATGGAAGGAGATGAAATCGAGCGGAATTGGCTTGCCATTTGCAGCGCTCTTGCCGTTCAGGCAGTGCTTGAGAAAGTTGTCAAGAAATGCGCCGGCTTTTTCTCCGGATGGCCCGGTACTGGCCGGCCCGCCCACCTTCGCATTTGGCAGCGCCGCCCGCACCCCGGCCACCGCGTAGTCGTAGAGTTTGTAGTAGTCGGCAGGCGTGCCATGCCAGTACGAAATATCCGGTTCGTTCCACACCTCGAAGTACCAGGTGGAAACCTCTTGCCTGCCGTAGCGCTCGACAAGATGCTCTGTGAATTTGCGGACCAGCTCGCCCCACATTGCGTAATCTTTGGGCGGATTGTTGGAAGCGCCGCCCATGGTGGGCTTGGGATAGTGAAGCTGATACTCGCTTACCCCCGGCACCGTCGATGCAAGATCCTTGGGCATGAAGCCAAGCTCTACATAAGGCCGCACGCCGGCCTTCTTGTACTCGTCAAAGGTCTGGTCGGTAATTGTGAAGTCGTACACCGGCTTGCCGTTTGCGTCGAGCGAGAAGACATTCGATGAGCTCCACTTCAGCTCTGCGACGCCGTTGCCTGAAGTGAGCAGATGGTGCGCGCGAATGTAAACCGGCTCGGGGCTCAGATCGTGCAGCTCGCCAAGCAGTTGCTTGCCGTACTTCATCGTGGTGTAGTTCGACTCGTCGTATCCGAACCAGCGGTAGATGGGCGTATACGCGCCCTGCGGCTTCGACAAATCGACATGAACGCTTACCGGCGTCTGAGCATGACACGCGGCCGCCAGCATGGCGGCACTCAAAATGCACCCAAGTCTTCTCAAGCTGATTTCTCCCTTGAACTCAGACCCCGGTTATCGTATTCCAAAAGGGACCGGATCGTTACGGCCTTTTTCCTTCGGATGCAGCCCTTGCAGCGTTACGCGAGGCGGCAATTTCCATGGAAGCTATTTCATGGCCGGTTTGGCGCAATAAGGGACATTCCCTCAGGGGCTAAAGCCCGCGATTTTGCTGCTCCCTTTTGGCACGGCTGAAGCCGTGCCCTTTCAAAACCGGACTATGAAACAACTTCACCATGAACCAACTTCAAGGAAATTGCCGCTTTGGCGCACCGGCTCCGAGATACCGCAGAAGGAGCAATGAACTAGAACACGTATTTCAAGGCGAACTGCAGTTGCCTCGGGTTGTTGCTGGTGCTGGTTATCTGCCCGCCGGCGGAGCTGTCGATATTCGTGTTGCTGGGAGCGGAGAAATAAGCAGAGTTTGGAACGTTGAAATCCTCAAAGCGGAGTTGGAGCTTCGAACCCTCCGTGATTTGGAAGTCCTTGAACAGAGACATATCGACCTCTTCCTCGTTCTGGGATTGGCAGATATCGGTGCCCGAGTCGCCGAAGGTATATGCGGCGGGCACGGTAAAGTCAGAAAGCACAAAGGAATTGGCCAACGAGGAGGTGGAATGGCATCTTGTGCCGGTGAGATTCGGATGCTCGCTGCTTGCGCCGATGTTTGCTACATCCTTGGAGATGGTGGGAGTAAAGGGTACGCCGCTGCGGAAGTTGCTGATGGTCTGGTACTGCCAGCCTCCAATGATTGCATCCGCGAATTTGCCCGCGTTCGGCAGGAAGCGCTGCCCCTTTCCAAAAGGAAGTGCGTAGCCAAGGCTGACGGTGAGAATCTGCGGAATGTGAAAGCTGGACAGTCCAGTGTTCATGAAGCCGTTTCCACCCATGGCCACGACCTCCTGCCGGGTGAGGCTTTTTGAGAATGTGTAGGACACCAGATACCAGAAGCCCGCCGTAACATGCTTCTGCAGTTTTGCCTGCACGGAGTGGTAGCTGGACGCGCCATTCTGGGTGTTATAGGAAATCGTTCCGAAGTCCAGATACGGCCGCCGGGCCTGAACATTGCCGGCTCCCGCCGATGGGTCGTTGATATTGAGCGTTCCAGGCAGGTGACGGCCCGCGGTGCCCACATAATCGACAGAGAGGACCATCGAATAAGGCAACTCCCGCTGAACGCCGAAGCTCCAATGCGGGTTGACCGCCATTTGCGCTTTTTCAGGCAGTGGACTCCAGGACACGGGCGAGGTTGCCGGGTTAAGTCCGGCGCCGAAGGCCGCGCCCTGGTAGTAGTCCGCAGTGGTCCCGGTCGGCACCACGTTGGTAGTAGAGGTGAGAGACTCAACCAGAGCGAACGGAAGGAAGTTGAAGTTCAAGCGGACGTTTGTGCTCTCTATCTGATAGAACTGGCCGTAGCCGCCGCGGATGACCGTCTTGTCTCCAATGGGACGCCAGGCAAACCCGACGCGCGGAGCAAACTGAAGGCGGTCTTTGTTGGTTACCGTCAGCGGCAGACCGGCCTGGGACGTGGTTTGAATGTAATTCTGGTAGAGCGCATATCCTGTAGGAGCGTCGGGTTGTGCATTGAGATTGATTGTGTCCGTGTTGCTGGACACGATGATGGGCTTTGATTGAGTGGGGTCGAAGCCGGCGCCCTGTCCCTTGTAAGGCGTCAGCCACGGGGAGTATTCGTAACGCAGGCCGAGGTTGAGCGTCAGCCGGTCGGTGATCTTGTAGTCGTCCTGCGCGAAGAAATGCCAATAGGTCCCGATTCCACCCCAATACGTAGCGTAATTACCGCGTGAAGCGCTCGATGGGAAGCCGAGCAACCAGTCGGCAAAAGCATCGCCCGTGCCTGCGGAAGAGGCGGGATTCTGCGTCATTACGCCGTTGTAGCTGAAACTTCCGTCTGAGGTTCGCGAGTCGATTAGCTCGGCGGAACGGCGGCTGATCCTGGTTCCGAACTTCAGTACTTGTTTTCCCTTGACCCAGGTCAGGTTGTCGGCCAACTCATACAAAGCCCGGTTCTGCTCCTTTGGCCGCCCATCATTGTCCTGCCCGGTGAAGGTCGACCCAAGATAATTCGAGATGGTAAAGATGGGGAAGGTCGAGGTTGCCGGGTTCTGCAGACCCGCCAGTGTGCTGGGGTCCATGCCCGCAGCCAGATCAAGCGCAGCGCCTTGTCCCTGGAAGTAGGCAGTGGACCGGTACTGCCCGGCGAGATGGCTGAACAGAACCTGGTTCACGATTGACGCCCGGAAAGAAGAGGTGAGCGCTACCTCAAAATTGGTGGCGGGACCTTGAAGATAAGTGGATCCCAGGAGCGGCAGAATAGCAAAATCCGTCTCCCTGTTGCGGTCAGTGCTGTACCGGCCAAACAATTTGTTATTGGCGTTGATCACCTGGTCCACGCGCAGCATGACCTTGTCTGACCTGTAGTTGGAGATAGGATTGTCCACATAAAGCAGTCCGGTCGGGTTGTTCGGCTGCGGCAGGTACTTGTCGAAAAACGTGGCGACGGACGAAATGCGGTTGGGCGGGATCACGTTCGGAGTCTCGTTGTAATCAAACTGCTGCCTTGTCGTCGGCGATCCGACTACCGTGGTAAGAGGATCGTAGATGGGATGCAGGCCTGGGGCCGTGAAGTTCCCACCGAGCTGCGCCAGGGTTGGCACCGTGGTATTGGTGACATTCCCTTGCAGTTGTCTCTCACCTTCATAGCTCCCAAAGAAGAAGGTCCTGTCTTTACCGTTATAAAGCCTGCCAAAGGAAACCGGACCTCCGATCGTCCCGCCGAACTGGTCGCGCTTCAACGTGTTTCTGACCAACGCGAAATAGTTTCTTCCGTCGAAGATATCGTTGCGCAGAAACTCGAAAAGGTCTCCGTGCAATTGGTTGGTTCCGGACTTGGTGGTGGAATTGAAGGCCGCGCCGACCCCTGGAAACTCGGACGTATACGGGCTCTCCTCGACGTTGAATTCCTGCAGAGCATCGATCGAGGTGGCTATGTATGTGCCGCCCTCGTGGTGTTCCGTGATGTCCGCGCCATCGAGCAAAAAGTCCGTCTCCTGCCCGTTGATGCCGTCGATCACATTGCCGTTCAACTCCTCCGGGCGCACATTCTGGGTATTTCCCGTTGCCGGCAGGGGCGCCACGCCTGGAGACAGCTCAGCCAACTGGGTGAACAGCCTTCCGTTCAGAGGAAGATCGACGACCTGCTTGTTCCCGACAGCCATCTCCAGAGCGCCGGATTCTGTATTGAGCACAGGCCCTGAAGAGTTGACCGTCACTTCGGCATTCGCTGCCCCGATGACGAGTTGGAAATCTACCGCGACCGATTGGCCGACGGTGAGCTCAATTCCATTTTTCAACGTGGTTTCAAATCCCTGGGCAGCCGCGCTTATCGAGTAGTTTCCCGGATCGAGAGGGGTGACCACGAATTCGCCGGATGCGCCGGTCCTGACAGTCTCTGAGATACTTGTGCCGGCGTTGGTGACCGTAACGGTTGCCCCGGAAATTACCGCGTGTTGAGGGTCATAGACCTGTCCCACGATGCGTCCGGCTTCAAGCTGAGCAAAGGCGGTCACACTGCCGGCCAGCAGACAGAGGCCGATCAGAAACAGGGTGAACTGCCATTTCCTGCACGGGAAAAATTGCATTCGAAACCTCCTCAATTGGTGCGGGTCGCTAAACGGTCAATCCTTGATTGTTGAGCCCTGATTGCTGAGCCTTGATTGTTGAGCTGCAGGCTGGTGCGTTGCGGATTCCTGCCGGGCGGGAGAACCGGATGCCGGCTGCGCAGCATCCCTGATCCGTTTATCCATGAACGAAGGCAAAGGTAGTACCAATATCGGAAGGCTGTCAAGCGAAACTTTTGAATAAATTGGGAGCCCGAAGGCCGTCGAGCAAACGTATTCTCCACTCGCTAGATCAAGAAGGGACGCTAGAGTTAGAATATCTCATTTTGATAGAATAATTTACATGTACAGCTTTTGTGGTGCTCTATCCTTGCACCGCTTTCGCAAATTGGTTTGCAAGGCAATGAAAACCGAGCTATCCGTCTGCAAACGTTATCCATCGTTGTGAATATCGGGTAGTACCAATTTCGCCTTTAACAGAGGCTATCGATGTTTGACATCGGCCTTGCCCTTGGCCCAGTATTCGAGAATGAAGAAACATCTGAGGTCCCCGCTCGACAGTATCGGGCACATCCTCACCGACAGGGACGACGTCACTCATCTGCTGATCCTCCGCTTCCAGCAGCTCCTGAGCGATGGGTTGCTCTCTCCTGGCACCAGGCTGCCTCCGGAGCGCGAGCTTGCGTCTCACTTTGGCGTCGCCCGGTCGTCGCTGCGTCCGGCGCTCAAGGTCCTGGAGATCATGGGCGTCATCACGCAAAAGGTTGGAGACGGCAGCTATCTCAACAAGGACGCTTCGTCGGTTCTCTCCGTCCCCATGGAGTTCCTTTTTCTCCTCGACGACACCTCGCCGCAGGAACTGACCGAGATGCGCCTGATGATTGAGCCCGCGCTCGCGGCCAAGGCGGCTGAGCGAGCCAACGCGCAGGACATCGCGCTGCTCAAGCAATCTATCGCCGACTTCGAAAGCAGCGGCCGCGACCGCATCCGTCTCGTGGCGTCCGATCTGCTGTTCCACCGCGCTATCTTTCAGGCATCAAGAAACAGGCTCGCCGGACGCCTCTTCCATACGATTCACCGGGCAATGCTCAACATGATCATGGTCACTTCGCAACTGGTCGACCTCGAACACACACTCCAGTTTCATCGGCCCATCATGGTCGCAATCGAGAAGCGCGACCCTGAGTTGGCGTCGCGCCTGATGTCAAATCACTTGATCGACGCCCGCGACCTGCTGCTTCACGATGCCCAGGAGGAGCACACCCGGAGGCTCCGAGAACACCTGGCTTCCGGCCCATCGGTAAGAAAACAAGCCGGCGAAGTTCGTTCCTTGCGATCCCGAAGCCCGCTCAAGTCAACGAAACGCACCCCTGGCGCGCGGCCCGCAAAGACGTAGATCGTGCGAACTGTTCACGCAACGCCTGTTCTCCTTGAACCCAGCGCCTGCGTGAAGTCGTCCATCACGACAGCGATGTGGTCAAAGGCATAAGCAAACTCCTTCGGGTCCGGCCGGTCGCTGCGACCGTAGCCCGGATAACTGCGTCAAATTCTGCACGCGAAGAATCCTCTCGAAATGACTGCCCATTTCAATTCAGAGGCAACGGACGATGAGATTCAGATCGATGTGCAAATGCGCCGATTACGAGCAATCAGCGCGCTCAAATCTCCCGTGACAGATCACAATGAGAGTTGCTCAAAGATCTTTGTAGCCTCTTCAATAAGGCTTTTCATCAGCGCAGATACTGTCTTATGTTTGATGAGAGGAGCGGCCTGCCCGGCCCACAACGCCAGGAGATCGCCCCGTTCTTGTCTCAGAGCCTCCTGCACGTATGGGCGCACCAATGTGCGCTGCAGTGGATACGGGAGCGGAGCGTGGCCGGACTTTTCCATATCTTCCAGGAAGCGGTTGCGAAGGCCTCGCGCCAGTCTTCCACTGAAATGAGAACTCAACCCGGTGTACTTTGCGGCTTCAGTGAAGAGTATTTCGCGGTGCAGGGGCGAGGCGCCTGAACCCTCGCACACAAGGAATGCCGTGCCAATTTGCACTGCGTCCGCTCCCAGGATCAACGCGGCCACCACTCCTCGTGCATCTGCAATGCCACCCGCTGCAATGACCGGGATCGATACTTGATCTGCTATCTGGGGAATGAGGGTGAAACTCCCGGTGAGTGAGGCTTCAGCCGACCGAAGGAAGGAGCCGCGATGCCCTCCCGCTTCGAAACCAGAGGCTACAACAAGATCCATGCCGGCGTCGGCGATTGCTCTCGCTTCGTCCGGCGTTGTAGCCGAACCGATCGTGATAATCCCGATTCGTCTGCATTCCTGCAACACATCGGCTGGAGGAATTCCAAATATAAAGCTCGCGACAGGTGGACGCGCTTCGAGCAGCGCCTTGACTTGAACTTCAAACTGCTCCACCGGAAGATCGGGCAGCGGTGGACGCTCGATACAGAGATCGGTGAAGTAGGTGTGCATGAGTTCCGCATTGCGCTGAAGCTCTGCCTGCGAGATTCGTTTTGCGGCCTCGTCCACTGTGGAAACCCAAAGGTTTATTGAGAAGGGGCGTGTGGTGCGCTCTCGAATCTCCTGCACGGTTTCTTTGATCTGCGTTGGACTATGGTTCAAAGCGCCGTATGAACCGAGGCCGCCCGCATTCGCCACTTCCGCAGCGAGTGAGGCTGAAGACAGTCCTCCAAAAGGACCTTGAATAATGGGGTATTCGATCCCCAAAACTTTAGCAGCCCGGCTTTCCTTCCAAGGATGAGCGCGGCTAGCCGTAATCATCTGAATCTCCTCCGATCACAAATGCAGCACTCTCATTCGGGCAATGCGTGATAGTAGTATGACGCCTGATCCCGTTCATGAGTTGTTGAGAGAAAATATGCCCCCGGTCCGGATCTCCTCAAATCGAGATCAATGGACGCTTTTTCGCGGTCTCCATTGCCTGTTGCGGCAGCGCTGCTCTGAGCCAGTAGATCATTGCCTGTCTGATCGCGCGTGACAGCCACCGCCTATCGCCCCAGCTCGCTGTAGCGGGGAAGGATGATTGTCGCCTTTACCAATGCGGCGGGCAGGGTTACGGATTGCAACGGGCCGATGAAGTGAGCGAGCCACAGAGCGGGGTTACGGCACGTTGGTTGTATTTTCAAGCTTATCCATCCGGGTTACTCTTATCCGAGGCGCCAATCGAGTCATTTGTCGCTTTACGAGCCGCGCGCGTTTGATGTCTGGAATGCAGGAGAATCGATGGACTGGTATTTCGCGTTTTTTTTCACCTCGGGTTTCTGCAGCATCCTCTATGAGGTCGTCTGGCTGCGCCTGACAATGGCCCAGTATGGCGTGACGATCGCCATGACGTCGATTGTGCTTTCGGTCTTCATGGCAGGCATGGGCGCCGGATCGTGGATTGCAGGGAGCGCAGCAAGGCGCTATGGCAATCGGCTTTCGTGGTCCCCGCTTCGCCTGTACGCGACAGCAGAGCTGCTGGTCGGCTGCGCCTCGCTCATAGTTCCGCTCGAGTTGCTCCTGGGCCGCTCTCTGCTGGAATCGTGGAGCGGGGGCTTCAGCTCCTCATCGGCAACGTTTTATTTAGCGTCGGGTGTCCTCGTCGCTCTCACTCTGATTCCCTGGTGCGCGTGCATGGGCGCAACCGTTCCGCTGGCCATGTGGGCAATTCGCAGAGATTTCCGGTTTGATTCAAGCCGCTCGTTCAGCTTTCTCTATACGTCGAACGTGTTGGGCGCGATTGCCGGGGCCATCATTCCCCTGATCCTGATTGAGATTTACGGCTTTCACAGCACGCTTCGGATCGGCGCATGCCTGAACGCTACGATCGCAGTTGCGGCGTTTGCGCTGAGCTTCGCTCGCCGGGAGCGGAGAACCAAAGCTGACGCCACAGAGCCGGGAGCAAGTCCTGCCGCCGCGGCCGTTGCGCCCGCGCAGGGATCCGGCGTGCTGGTTCTGCTGTTCCTGACGGGATTCGCCACAATGGGCATGGAGGTGATTTGGATAAGGCTGTACACGGCCTTTGTCGGGCCAATGGTGTACTCCTTCGCATTGATCCTGGCTTTGTATCTGGCGGCGACGGCAG
>JBAUCP010000781.1:0-8931 GCA_049677625.1 Occallatibacter sp.
CCGCAAGTAGCGCCAGCCGTAACCCACTACAATCCAAACCATGAGCACCGCTCTGCCCAGCTACGATGAGGCTGCCCGGATGGTCTCCGCATACGCTGCGCAGCTTGGGCCGCCCACGGCCCTCCCGACTATCGAGCGCGTCGAGCTGGGCCGCGCGGCCGGCCGCGTGCTTGCGCGGGCCCTGCGCGCCGACCAGGATCAGCCGCCCTTTGCCCGCTCCACGCGCGATGGCTACGCCTGCCGCGCAGCTGAAGCCTCTGCGCATGAGCCGCTTGCCATCGCCGGCTCAACGCGTGCGGGCGAAGCTCCGGCCGGCCCACTGCCGCCGGACGCAGCCTGGGAGATCATGACCGGCGCGCCCGTGCCCGCAGGCGCTGACGCCGTAATGATGATCGAGCACGTGGAAGCCGCGGACGGAAGCGTGCGGCTGCTGCCGCCGCGGGCCATTGCCGCGGGCGAAAACATCGTAGCCCAGGGCGCGCAGGCCCACGCGGACGACGAGCTGCTCGGCCCCGGCAGCGCGATCGGCTTTGCGCAGGTAGCGCTTGCGGCCTCCTGCGGCTGCGCGTCGCTTGAGGTCTTTGCCCGCCCGCGCGTCGCCGTCCTTTCCACCGGAGACGAGCTTGTTCCCGTTGAAGCCGAGCCCGCACCGGGCCAGATTCGCAACTCCAGCAGTCCCATGCTGGCGGCAATGATCGCGGCGGCGGGCGGCGAACCCTGGGTGCTGCCCGTGGCCGGCGATCGCGCGGAGGCCCTGGATGCGGCGCTGGCCCAGGCGGCCGAGGCCGATCTGCTGCTCATCACCGGCGGCGTCTCTGCCGGCAGGTTCGACCTGGTGGAGCCGGCTCTGGCCCGCAGAGGCGCCCGATTCCACTTCACCGGTGTGCGCATTCAGCCCGGTAAGCCGCTGGTCTTTGGCGATATGCCCGCCTCTACCCGCGAGAATCTCAACCAAAAGGAGGGCCGCACGAAGTGCTGCTGCTTCTTCGGGCTTCCCGGCAATCCCATCTCCTCGGCCGTGACGTTTCTGCTCTTCGCGGCGCCGGTGCTGGCCGCTCTTGGCGGGCGCATCGACCGCGGACCGCGCTTCGCGCTGGCACGGCTGGGCGCCGACATAAAAGGGAAACCGGGGCTCACGCGCTTCCTGCCCGCGTGGTGCACATTTGCAGGCGAGCTGCCGGAAGTGACGCACGTCGAGTGGCAGGGCTCTGGCGACCTGGCAGCCATGGCCCGATCCAACTGCTTTTTGGTGCTGCCGGAAGATACCGGCCACCTGCAGGCCGGCGCGACCGTCCGCATCCTGCTTTCGTGAGGATTCCTGTGCCGGACACCTCAAAACCGGGTGCCCCACCTTCGGCGATGCGCGTTCTGTGCGCATCGGCTAAGGTGGGATAGCACAAATCTCAACCTGAGTTCGTACCTCGGGAGAACCGGATGCCCAAAACCAAACCCCAGTTGTCGCATTTCGATAAAGCCGGCCAAGCCTCCATGGTGGACGTCAGCGCCAAGCCGCCCACGCGGCGCACCGCAACCGCGTCCGCTTTCGTCGAGCTTTCCGCCGCAGTGCTGGCCGCGCTTCCTGCCAATCCCAAGGGCAACCCGCTGGAAGTGGCGCGCTTTGCCGGAATCCAGGCCGCCAAGCGCACATCCGAGCTGATTCCCATGTGCCATCCGCTGCCGCTCACCCACATCGATGTGCAGACGGAGGTCGCCAAAACCGGCGTGCGCATCACGGCCACCGCGGCCACAGTGGGCCAAACTGGCGTGGAGATGGAAGCCCTTACCGCCGCAGCCGTGGCCGCGCTCACCGTCTATGACATGACCAAGGCGCTCGATAAGGCCATCGTGATCCGCGAGGTGCGCCTGGAATCGAAATCCGGCGGCAAGAGCGGCGAGTTCCGGCGCACTGTCTAACCAGTTCTCCACAACTTGCCCACGCAAGGTGCCCCCTCGTATCATCCGGCAAGAGCAAACCATGAGCGAAGAGCTGAACAATTCCGGCTTGCGCGTCAAGGGCCGCCTGATGTCCGCCTCGGAGATTGAGCGAACGCTGGTGCGCCTGGCCCACGAGATCGTTGAAAAGAGCAATGGCAGTGAAGACCTGGCCCTGGTGGGAATCAAGCGCCGCGGCATTCCGTTGGCCGAGCGGCTGGGCAAGCTGATCTCGCAGATCGAAAAACGGCACGTCGATACAGGTGTCCTCGACATCCAGTTCTACCGCGACGACCTTTCCACGGCCGGCGTCCGCCCGGTGGTCACGCCGGGATCGATCGGCTTCGATGTGGAGGGCCGCGACGTGGTCATCTGCGACGACGTGCTCTACACCGGCCGCACCGTGCGCGCCGCGCTCGACGCGCTCTTCGATCACGGCCGTCCGCGCCGCGTGCAACTGGCCGTGCTCATTGACCGCGGCCATCGCGAGCTGCCTATTGAAGCAACGTATGTTGGCAAGCATGTTCCCACCAGCAGCCGGGAGATTATCGAAGTCAAGTTCCAGGAGGTCGACGAGACTGAGCAGGTGCTGCTCGTCGAGCGCGTCACTCTATAGCATTTCGGAATTGCTGTAGACCGAAAGCACGCACTCAAGTGGTTTTTTCATCAAGAAAAAGCCACCTTTCACGGCTCTCAAAAAGTCTACGTGTATTCCGAAAATGCTCTAGACGCGTAAACGCCTCACACTGAACCGGACCGGAGCCCGGTGCTCCGGCGAAGACAAAAAGATGAACCCGCAACCCCGCCGCCGAACGCTGCACACTCCCTCTCCGCCCGCTTCTCCTTTTCCCTATCATCCCGGCTCGCTGCTCTCGATTCTCGACCTGAGCGTGGAGGGCGTAAGCCGGCTGCTGAGGCGCGCAAGCGAGCTGGAGAAGCAGGATCCAATCAAGCGCGACCGCATCCTGGCCAAGCGCCGCATCGCGCTCCTGTTCTATGAATCGTCGACTCGCACGCGCACCAGCTTCGAGCTGGCCGCCAAGGCTCTGGGGGCCGACACTACGCTGGTATCGAACCTCAGCTCGAGCATCGAGAAGGGCGAGTCGCTCAAAGACACCGGCCTCACGCTGCGCGCGCTCGGCGCGGAGGCGATCATCCTGCGCCATAACTCGTCCGGCTCGGCCTGGCTGCTCGAAGAGTTCACGCGCCTGCCGGTGCTGAACGCCGGCGATGGCATGCATGAGCACCCCACGCAGGCGCTGCTCGATCTGCGCACCATTCTCGCGCACCTGCGGCCCGGCATTCACCAGGTCGCCGCGGACACGCTGGCCGGCGTCACCGTCACCATCGTCGGTGACATCCTCCACAGCCGCGTGGCGCGCTCCAGCATGCTGCTGCTGCCGCGCCTCGGCGCGCGCGTGCTGCTCTGCGGCCCAAAGGAATTATTGCCGGAGATCGCGGCTCAGTCCGCACCCGGAATCGAGATCGAGCGTGACTTTGAGAAAGCGTTGCGAGAGTCGCAGGCCATCATGATGCTGCGCATCCAAGCCGAGCGGCTGGCCGGCTTGCAGCTCGATCTTGCGGAGTACAAGGCCAGCTACCAGCTCACCGGCCAGCACCTGGCCGCGCATGCGCCCAAGGCCATCGTGATGCATCCCGGCCCCATCATCCGCGGCATGGAGATTACCGCAGGCGTAGCCGACGGCGTGCAATCGACAATCCTCGAACAGGTGACCAACGGCGTCGCCATCCGCATGGCGGTCGTCGAGCGCGCTCTGCTGGCAAGTGAAGGAGGCCGTGCATGACGGCTCTTGCAATTCGCGGCGGGCACCTCGTCGATCCCGCGGCCGGCATCGACGCCGCAAAGGACATCCTGCTCAAGGACGGCCGCGTAACAGAGATCGCCGGGCCGGGCAAGCTGAAACACGCCGAGGGTGCCGAGACGCTTGACGCGACGGGCCTGACAGTAGCGCCGGGGCTCATCGACATTCACGTCCACCTGCGCGAGCCCGGCCAAGGCTACAAGGAGACCATCGCCACCGGCACAGCCGCCGCAGCTGCGGGCGGATTCACCGCCGTCGCCGCCATGCCCAACACCACGCCGGTCAACGACTCGCCCGAGATCACCCGCTGGATGCAGGCCCACGAGCGCGGAGCGCATGTGCGCGTCTTTCCCATCGGCGCGGCCACGCGCGGGTCGAAAGGTGAAACGATAAACGATTACGCGGCGCTCAAATCAGCGGGCGCTGTAGCCGTCACCGATGATGGACGGCCGATTCTTAAAGACAACATCATGCGCGAGACCCTGGCCGCGGCCGCGCGCGTCGGCCTCTGCGTCATCCAGCACGCCGAAGACACACGCCTGACCCATTTCGCGAATGGGGCCGCGAGCATGAATCTAGGACCCACCGCGTTTCGGCTCGGCCTGCGCGGCATGCCGCCGGAGGCAGAATCGGGGCTGGTCGAGCGCGATATTCGCCTAGTAGCCGAGCTGCGCGATGCGCACCCGCATCTGCACGTAGCGCACACCTCCACGGCCGCCGCGGTAGCCGCCGTGCGCCAGGCGCGCCGCAACGGCCTGCGCGTAACCTGCGAGGTCGCCCCGCACCACTTCCTGCTCACCGACGAGCATGTCGGCTTCTACAACACCCACGCCAAGATGAACCCGCCGCTGCGCTCGGCCGCCGACCGCGACGCCATGATCGAAGGCATCCTCGACGGCGTAGTGGACGCCATCGCCACCGACCACGCGCCGCACGCGCAGCACGAGAAGGAGATGGAGTTCGAGCACGCCCCCAACGGCATTACCGGCCTTGAAACCGCGCTCGGCCTCTGCCTGCGCTGGCTGCACAAGGAGTGGCGCATGCCGCTGGGCCGCGTCTTGAGCCTGCTCAGCGCACAGCCCGCCGCGCTGCTCAACCTGAAAGGCCGCGGAACCCTCGCCGCAGGCAGCTACGCCGATGCCGTCATCTTCGACCCCAAAGCCGAGTGGACCTACCGCGCCACCGAATCGAAATCCAAAGCCAAGAACACGCCATTCGACGGCTGGACAATGCAGGGCAAAGTCCGCTGGACGGTGTGCGAGGGACGCGTGGTGTACACGAATCCGGCGTGACGGCTTAGCTTGCCCGCTGCGGCTTGAGCCATCTATCCTGTCCCGGCGTCCGCTGACGGCGTGTCTCGCGGAGCGGATGCAAGTGAAGGTGGGCAGAATCGATGGATAAACGCGAGTTCCTCAAATCATCCGGCGCATTTGTGGCCGTCACCATGTTGCCGCGCCTGGGCGCCGGCGAACAGGCAGCCGCGCATCGCACCAACTGGTCTGGCAACCTGACCTACAGCACGGACAATCTGCAGACGCCAGCCACCATCGACGAACTGCAAAAGCTGGTCAGGAACAGCCCGAAGCTGCGCGCGCTGGGCTCGCGCCACTCCTTCAACTCCATCGCCGACAGCCGCTACGAGCAGGTCTCGCTCGCGCATTTGAACGAGATGACGCTCGACGAAAACGCGCACACGGTGACGGTCGGCAGCGGCGTGACCTATAGCCAGCTCGCGCCCTGGCTCGACGCGCGCGGCTACGCGGTGCACAATCTGGCTTCGCTGCCGGGCATCACCGTAGTGGGCGCCTGCTCCACGGCTACTCACGGCTCGGGCCTGCACAACGGCAACCTGGCCACGGCGGTTGCGGCCATCGAGTTCGTCACCGCCGACGGCAGCATGGCCGCCACTAGCCCCGCGGGCGGAGACTTTCTCGGCTCCGTGGTCGGGCTCGGCGCCGTCGGTGTGCTCACGCGCATCACGCTCAACGTGCAGCCAACCTACAAGGTGGCCCAATCGGTATACCAGAACCTCAGCTTCGACGAGCTCGGCCGCAACATGGACGGCGTCTTCGGCAGCGGTTACAGCGTGAGCGTCTTTACCGACTGGCAACATCATCGCGGCACCCAGGTGTGGATCAAGAAGCGCCTCGGCCAGGGCTATTCGGGCGACTCCATCGACTGGCCGAAGGAGTTCTACGGCGCAACGCTGGCCACGCGCAAGCTGCATCCGCTGGCCGACCACCCGCCGGAAAGCTGCACAGACCAGCAGGGCATTCCCGGCCCGTGGTACGACCGGCTGCCGCACTTCCGCATCGGACAGACGCCCTCGAGCGGCCAGGAATTGCAGACCGAGTATCTTGTCCCCTACGATCGTGGATTCGAGGCGGTGCTGGCCGTGGAAAAACTGCGCGACCACATCACGCCGCACCTGTTCGTCACCGAGCTGCGCACCATTGCCGCCGACAACCTGTGGATGAGCACCGCGTACCAGCGCCCTTCGCTGGCGATTCACTTCACGTGGAAGCCGGAGTGGCCGGCCGTGCACGCCACGCTGCCGCTCATTGAGGCTGCGCTGGCGCCGTTCGAGCCGCGCCCGCACTGGGGCAAGCTGTTTACGCTCGCACCGCAGCAAATCGAAGCCCGCTACGCGCGGCTCAACGACTTCAAGACGCTCGTCGCCCGCCACGATCCGCAGGGCAAGTTCAGGAACGAGTTCGTGAACACGAATCTCTATACGAGCTGAAGCGCCTTCAGCCCTTGCGCCGGTAAAGAATCTGGAACTCGTAGCCGGCATTCGCTGGAAACAGCCCCGCCACGTGGCGCAGCCGCTCGGCAAGCGCGGGTGCGGCCAGCAGCGGGTACTCGCGCTCGCGCAGGTCGTGGTAGTCGAAGTCCACGGCCATCGAGAGCATGTAAACCGCCAGCGCATCGGAAAACGACGACTCGAAGAAGGTATTGCGCGCGCGCTCATCGATGGTCTTCTGCAGGGCGCGGCTCTCCTGCGCGCGGCGGCGCGTCTCCCACGCATCCTGGCTGGTTTCGCCGCGCACCTGCGCCTCAGCCTGCGACCAGGCCAGCGAGGCAAAGCTCTCCGGAACGCCCGCTGCCTCAACAAAGTTGTGCGCCACGTTGATGAAGAACTCAAAGGCCAGCCCGAAGCGGTCTTCCACCAGCCGCGTTGAGATAAACACCGCCTCGGTCGACCCGAAGGCAGTATTGCGATGGCAGACGGCGCGGTCGCCCAGGTCCACGCTGTAAGCCGGCGCGATCATCGTCTCGCCGGTGTCGGCAATAGCCAGCGGAACAAAGTAGTAAGCGCGCTGGCTGAGCGCGGCAGAGAGCGCGGCGGGCACGGCGCCCACCAGCTTCTCCAGGTCTGCGTCCGGGATACGGGTCTCGCCCCACGCGGCGTAGTGAATTCCGTTCAAGGCCTGGTTTACGGTCACCTGGGTGGCGACTTTTTCCGCATGCCAAAGGTCGATTTGTGCAGTGCTCGCCATGAGCATTTATTCTATTCGACAGGGGTCTGGTGGCATGATGCAATCGGTGGAAAGCGCTCGCGGCGGAAAGATTTTGGGATTTCCATTGGCAGGCTTCAGCCTGTTCCAGAGCCTGCTGCTCTCGTTTGCGGCGGCGTTCTTCACCTTTTTCGCCACCACCTTTCTCGCCATCTTCGCACTGCTCGGGTGGAACCTGCTCGGCAGTCACTCGGTGAACTTTGCCGATACGTACCGCTACGTGGGCTTCCCGGCCGGCGTGTTGGTGCTGGTGCTGGCGCTGCCCTACTTCGGCACGCTCTGGGTGCGCGCCAAGCTGCGCAACTAAGGACGACCATGGCATGGCTCCACTATGTCGCCTGCTTCTTTGCCGGCGCATTTCTTTCCAACACGGTGCCTCATTTTGTTTATGGCGTGTGCGGCGACCCGTTCCCGACGCCCTTCGCAAAGCCTCCCGGCAGAGGCCTGTCCTCGCCCATGGTCAACGTCCTATGGGCGCTCGTCAATCTCGTCATCGGGTCCATTCTGTTTGAGGCAGGCAAGGTCTCACGGCATGACCGGCTGGCGCTCGCCGTCTTCTTCGCCGGCTTCGCCGTCATGAGCATCATGCTGAGCAGCAGTTTCGCAAAAAAGCACGCAGAGTAGATCGCTCACCAGACCCGATCGAAGACACGCCAGATTATTTGAGTTCCCTCACCCAGATGTTGCGGAAGCTGATTGGCTCGCTGTGATCGCCGTGAGCCTGCAGCTTGATGGGCGCCGTGTCATAGGCCTTGTAGAACGGCGTGCCCACATTCAGCGTCTGCCCCTTCAGCTCGAAGTGGTTCTGCACCAGCACGCCGTTGAAAAACGCCGTGGCGTAGGCCGGAGTCTTCAGCGATCCGTCGGCGTTGAACGTGGGCGCGGTCCACACCACGTCGTAGCTCTCCCACTCGCCCGGCTTGCGCGCCGGGTTCGCCAGCGGAATGCCCTGCTTGTAAATGGCACCAGCCTGCCCGTTCACATAGGTCGAGTTGTTGTAGGAATCCAGAACCTGCAGTTCATAGCCGTCGTCACCCGGCCCGGTGGAGGCAAGGAAGACGCCGCTGTTGCCGCGCGCCTGGCCGCTGCCGGTAATGTCGGTGGGAATCTTCCACTCAATGTGGAGCTGATAGTTGCGAAACCGGCGCTTGGTCTCGATGTTGCCAACGCCGGGCGCCTTGTTCACCGTCATCACGCCGTTGGCGACGAACCATTGCGCGGGCGTATGGTCCTGGGCCGACACCCACTCGTCGAGATTCTTGCCGTCAAACAGCACGATCGCATCGGAAGGAGGGTCGGCATCGGTAGCCCCCGGCGTCACTATCGGCGGCACCGGCTCATAGACATCCGTGTCCTCCGGCTTGGGCTTGGGCGTTTCTTGTGCAGTGAGCAGAGCGGCGGCGGAAACAAGAGCGGCCAGGATGAGGCATTGCGAAAATGGGGTGCGCATAGACGGACATGAGCATACACCCCGCTCGTGATGCCGGGCAAAATCGTGGTCTCGCCGGTGGAGTCTCAGCTTGAACAAAGCAATGCCTCAGGGGCTTCTATGAGACGGCTGGTTGAGTCAAGGTGTTTTTGTTTTTTCCTTCATTGGCATGTTTTTGTTTTTGCGGTTGCTGTTGTTGTTGGGATTCATCTCGGGCTTCTATCCGCAC
>JBAUCP010000782.1:0-5757 GCA_049677625.1 Occallatibacter sp.
G
Organism: Occallatibacter sp.; assembly: GCA_049677625.1. Classification (GTDB taxonomy): domain Bacteria; phylum Acidobacteriota; class Terriglobia; order Terriglobales; family Acidobacteriaceae; genus Telmatobacter. The sequence continues at coordinate 2 of JBAUCP010000782.1, forward strand.
GTTAAGGTGGGAAACCACACCCCTCAACCCGCTGCGCTCAATCAAACCCAAATCCTGGAAAAACACTCCATCCCGACACCGTACAATCTTCTCGGGAGCAAGCATGGAAAAAAGCTGGCAATATCCGCACCGCCGCTGGAACCCGCTGCGGCAGGGCTGGGTCCTGGTCTCGCCACACCGCACGCAGCGCCCCTGGCAGGGCGAAGTGGGGCAAAAGACTCTGCCCTCGGCAATCACCTACGACCCCGAGTGCTATCTCTGCCCCGGCAACAAGCGCGCCGGCGGCGTGGAAAACCCCGCCTACGCGAGTGTGTTCTCGTTTGAAAACGATTACGCAGCGCTGCTGCCCGACTCGCCCGCGCCGCCGCCCGCGCTCGACTCGCCGCTGCTCCAGGCCGAGCCAGCGCGCGGCCTGTGCAAGGTCCTCTGCTTTCACCCCGACCACTCGCTCACGCTCGCGCGCATGACGCCCGCCGAGATTCGCCCCGTCATCGACGCCTGGACCGCCGAATACCTGCAACTCGGCGGTCACGACTGGATCGAGTATGTGCAGATCTTCGAGAACCGCGGCGCCATGATGGGCGCCAGCAACCCGCACCCGCACGGCCAGATCTGGTCCACCGGCTTCATCCCCGACGAGCCCGCCGCCGAAACCGCCGCGCAGCGCGACCACCTGGCCCGCACCGGCCGCTGCCTGCTCTGCGACTATCTCGAAACCGAGCGCGCACACGGCGAGCGCGTCATCTTTGAAAACGACCACTTCGCTGCGATCGTCCCCTGGTGGGCCGTATGGCCCTTTGAAGTGATGCTCGTCAGCCGCCGCCACGCCGGAGCCTTCCCTGATTTCACCTCGGAAGAGCGCGACGCGTTGGCCGCCGCGCTCAACCGCATTACCATCCGTTTCGACAACCTCTTCGAAACCAGCTTCCCATACACCATGGGCTTCCACCAGTCGCCGACAGACAATGAGGCCCATCCCGAGTGGCACTTCCACGCGCACTTCTATCCGCCGCTCTTGCGCTCGGCCACGGTACGCAAATTCATGGTTGGCTTTGAAATGCTGGGCATGCCGCAGCGTGACATCACGCCCGAGTCCGCCGCCGACCGCCTCCGCGCCTGCTCCGAAACGCATTTCTGGCCGCGAAGCTAAGTATCAACAAGACATATGGGCCTTTCTACGATTTCTAATTTCACACGGCGGGTATGGCGTTGTGTTTGGGTTACGATATCGCCTGTGGAGAGGTAATCATGGCTTCAAAGAGTAGGGTTGGCAGTGACAAATTGGTGGTTACCGATTTGACTGACTTCCTGGAGTTAACTGACTCAATCCGGTCTGACTGGGAGTTTGAAGAGGATGACGTGTGCAGACCGTGGTTTAGGGGACACCAGAGGAAACACTGGGAACTTGTTCCGTCCATCGTCAGATTGGATTGTTATGACCGCGAGTCCGAGGACAATATTCGCGAAGAGTTCGCAACACGCGCACCAGCATTGAGTAGATTCGAACCCCTCCCAATCAATGATTGGGATATGTATTTCCTCATGCAACATTACGGCGCCCCAACGAGGCTTCTCGATTGGACGGAGAGTTCGACAATCGCGCTCTATTTCGCTGTTCGTGACAATCCTGGGTATTACGATTCGGCAGTCTGGATGCTGGATCCATATGAGCTGAATCGAATGGTCGTAAAGAAAAATGAAGTTATCTCGCCTAGCGCTCAAGGTGTGAGCAAACGCGATGCGGTAAGAGTCGCTCCGTGGCTTCCCGAACGTTGGTCGAAGAAGGCGATCCCGGATTTGCCTTTAGCAATATTCCCCACGCACATAGCACGACGCATTAGTAGTCAAAGGGCCTGCTTTACCATTCACGGAAGTAAGCCACGAGGATTTTCAAATTTCAAAGCAAAATCAAAATCATGCTTAAGAAGGATTGTTATTCCGGGCCTCGCTGTTCGCTCAATTCGTCGGTCACTCGAAAACTCCGGAATTGACGATACAACGATCTTTCCAGACTTGGAAGGTCTCGGCCGGTCGTTGGCCACGAGCTACAGAAATCTTAAAGAGGAATCGCCTCACGGAGGAGTATATGTACGAATTAGGCCATCAAAATTGCATAATTCAGGCGTCGGAGTTTTTGCGATAAAGCGCATCCCGAAGAACGTGAAGATTTTCAGAGATGAAAACGAGGAAGTCCTCTGGATTGATAAGAACTCTCTTCCAAAAACAGGAGCCTTGAGGAAGCTCTATGACGATTTCGCTATAATCAAGGGAGATTCTTACGGCTGCCCCACCTCATTCAATCGTCTAACACCTGCATGGTTTCTGAATGAGTCAAAGAAACCAAACGCACGTTGTGACGAGAATTATTACTTTTATTCGCTTCGTGAGATTGCTCAAGGGGAAGAAATCACCGTTGACTATTCCACGTTCAGTGATTATCCAGATGACTCAAGACACCGAAAAGCCGGTCGATTGAAATCTTCGTAACCGGGACCCGCGCTTCTTCAGTCTCTGATCACAGATAACTGAACCCAAAACGGGCGCACAACGGGCCAAATGCCTGTAAATCATCGAACATGGTGAGCTCGCTGGGATTCGAACCCAGGACCCACGCCTTAAAAGGGCGTTGCTCTACCAACTGAGCTACGAGCTCTCACACACTGCGGTTCAGTTTCCAGTGTACCAACCTTTCGCCATCGATCCAAACCTGCGCCGCGCAATACATCCCGCCCGCATTGACAACCCCCGCGATCATCAATTCCCATTGCCTCGCCAGACCAATCCGAGGTCCCTACACCCATGTTGAATCGCCGCGATCTGCTGAAAGCCGGAGTCTGCTCGGTGCCGCTGCTCGCCGGCGCTGCCGCTCTGGCCGAATCCTCTCTGCCCGACGAGTCCACCACGCAAAGCGCCCTGCCCTGGCAGCGTCAGCTCCGTCGCGCCGGCCAGCTCAACATGACCGAGCACGACCCCGTCACGCTCAACATCGACGAGTGGGCCGACTACTGGGCCAGCCTGAAAGTGGGCGCAACCTTCATCAGCGTCACCGGCATCCTGGCCTACTACCAGACCAAGGTCCCCTTCCATCGCAAAGGCAAATTCCTGGGCAACCGCGACTTCTTCGGCGAGTGCTTTGAGGCGGCCAAGAAACGTGGCCTGCGCGTGATAGCGCGCATGAGCCCCGACCTCAACTGGGGCGACGCGGCCGAGGCCCATCCCGACTGGTTCGAGCGCGACGCCGACGGCAATCTCAATCCCGACAAAGACGAGCCGCGCCTCTTCCGCACCTGCATGTTTTCCGACTACATGACCGACTACGTCCCGGCCATCATCCGCGAAGTCGGCTCACTCTACGACGTGGACGCGTTCTACACCAACGGCTGGCCGCCGCTGGGCAGCCTGCCCGTGTGCCACTGCGCCCGCTGCCGCGAGCTGCCGCCCTCGGGAACACCCGCTTACTGGGACAAGTTCAACGACCGCTTTGAATATCTCTGGAAGCTCTACGACTCGCTGGCCAAGGAGCGCGGGCCCGCGAAATTCTACTTCGCCAACTCCGGCGGCGGCGCGCGTTCCGCCGTCAACCTCGCCCGCCTCGGCACATTCTGCGAGTGGTTCCAGGGCGACAACCAGGGCCGCGGCGGCGAGGACGCGCCCGTCTGGCTCTGCACGCTGCAGGGCCGGGTCTGCCAGTCGGTCCTCGACGGTAAAATGGCCACCAACGTCACCGGCGCATACACCACCGGCCCCATCCGCTGGCGCAACGCCGGCAAATCGCCCGCCGAAGCAATCATGTGGCTCAGCGAAACCAGCGCCAGCGGAATGGTTCCCTACTACCACATCGTGGGCGCGGAAAAAGGCTTTGGCGAAGACCGCCGCGAGCTCGACGTGCCCCGCGCGTACTACGCATGGACAGCAAAGCACGATCCGCACTTCGTGAACAAGCGCACCGTCACGCGTCTTGGCGTGGTGATGGGCCAGCGCACGCACCTCTTCTACAAGCCGCAGCCGGGCGCAACCATGCAGCAGTTTCTTAACGGGATATATTACGCGCTGCTCGAAGGCCGCTTCCTCTTCGACTTCGTCCACGAAGACCGCATGGACGCCGAGCATTTGAGCAAATACTCCGCGCTCGTTCTTCCCAACGTCGCGTTATTGAGCGATACACAATGCGACCAGCTCCGCGCCTTTGTGCAGCGAGGCGGTTCTCTGCTGGCCACATTCGAAACCAGCCTTTACGACGAGCAAAACCAGCCGCGACCGAACTTCGCGCTCTCCGACCTCTTCGGCATCCAGAAGGCAGGCGACATTGTCCCCACCAACGGCAACGCATACTACGCTCGCATCGAGCGCACGCACGAGATTCTCAGCGGCTTCTCGAATACCGGCTGGCTGCCCGGCGCGGAGTTTCGCGTCCCGCTCGCTTCAGTCGACAATCCGATCCTCACGGTAGTCCCCGGTTTCGTCGCCTATCCACCGGAGCTCGCCTATCCGCCTACGCCGCAGACCAACGTGCCCGCCATCGTGCTGCGCGAGCAGGGCGCAAGCCGCCTCGCCTATATCCCCGGCGACATCGAGCGCAGCCTGTGGGTTGCGGGCGACGTGGATCTCAGCCATCTCCTCAAAAATACCATTCGCTGGGTTCTGCGCGGCGAGCAACCCGTCACCATCGAGGGCTCTGGACTCATCGAGACTTTTGCGTATGAAACCGAGCCCGGCTTCGCGCTCCATATTCTCAACTACACCAACCCCAACCTGCATCGCGGTACGATTCGTGAGTTTTACCCCATCGGCGCGCAGGCCGTGAGCTTCGCCGTTCCCGCGGAAACAAAAGTCTTGCGCGTGCAGTTGCTCAAATCCGGCAAAGACATTCCCTTCACGCGCACCGGCAATCGCATCGAGTTCACCATCCCCGGCGTAACCGAGTACGAGGTCGCAGCCATCTATACTTAACGCGCAAGCCGTCCCACACTTCGGTTGCAGGCTGCTTCGTTTGCCACAAGGAATTCCTACGAATGATCTTCGATCCGAATACCTCCATTGAGCGCAGAGGTTTTCTAAAACTCGCCGGCGCTGCAGCAATCTCCAGCATCGCGCACAACGCGCCGGCGCAGCCCGGTGCACGCGTTGCTATCCTCGTCGACGCAGCTGATCCCACCGCCTTCAGCGCGCCCGTATTGCGTGCCGCCGCGCAGGTTGAAAAAGCACTCGCCGCCAAAAACGTTCCCTCCGCAATCGTCCACTCACCAGCAGACGCATCCGGCGCCGCTCTCTGCATCGTCGTCGCAGCAACCTCGTCTCATCTGGCCCACGGATTTGCATCATCCCCCACTCTCAGCGCCGCTGAAAGCATTCGCATCGCTCCCGGCCGTCTCGCCAACTCGCCGGCAATTCTCGTCTCCGCCATCGACACGCGCGGCTACGTCTACGGCTTGCTCGAGCTCGCCGAGCGTGTGCAATTCAACACGGATCCCATCGCTGCGCTCCATCTCTCTGAAGTCATCACCGAAGAGCCAGCCAATGAAATCCGCTGCGTGAGCCGCTACTTCTGCGGCGAACTCGAAGACAAGCCCTGGTATCTCGACAAAAATTTCTGGCCCGCCTATCTCGATACGCTCGTCTCCAGCCGCTTCAACCGCTTCTGTCTTGCCTACGGCCTTGAATACGACTTCCCGCGCGGCGTTACCGACGACTACCTTCATCTTCCCTATCCCTATCTCGTCGATGTTCCCGGCTACAGCAACGTTCAAGTGATGCAG
>JBAUCP010000783.1:0-2044 GCA_049677625.1 Occallatibacter sp.
GTACCGGGGAGGTCGAGATGTTCGCGCAACCGGGGTAGACGCGTGGATTTGCACCTAGACTGTTCTCCATAGGGGACCAGGGCGGATGTCGATCGACATTGGGCGGCTGGAAAGCGTGTTGGAACAGATGTCGGTCGAGGGAGCGCCGGGCAGGGAGTTCTGCGAGGCGATTGCCGAACTGGCGCGGACGGGCCGTTTTGCGGAGTTGAAGGATGTGCTGCCCGAGGTGGTCTACGAGGAGATGTGGGCGCGCTACAAGGAGAATCCAAAGGTATTTGTCGCCGGGTGGAAGAAGATGGCGCAGGAGATGCGGCAGGGCTTCATCCACCACGCGCGGCAGCGGCTTACGCAACTCACCCGGCTGCAGCGCGCCGGTAAAGACCGCAAAACGCCGGCGTGGCAGGAGATCCAGCGGGCGTTGGACGGCCAGCAGAACGACCTGTTGCGCGCAGCCTTTGCCATGGAGCAACTGGAGCTGATTGAGCCCGCCGTGATGCGGGCCACCCACCTGCGGGAGTGCGTGGTGGCCGCGCCCAGCTCAGACGAAGCTGACCGCTACCTGGATGAGGCAACGCGCTGCTACTTCTTCGGCCTGTTCACGGCCTGCGCGGTGATGTGCCGCTCGGTGCTCGAAGAAGCCGTCAAGCAGAGGCTGCCGGCCTCGCTGTCCAAGCAGATTCAGACCCGCTACCGGAATACGGCAACCCTTGGAAACCTGCTCCACGAGGTGAACAACAACCTGCAGATGACGGGCATCGACACGGATTTTCCCCGCGTCGCCAACAAGGTGAACGATACGGGCAGGAAGGCTGTGCACCAGGGGCTGCTGTCGGAGGACGAGGCGCGCGAATGCCTGCAGAATGCGCGCAAGGCGCTGGAGTTGCTGCTGCGTGAGTGAGCCTGTGAGAAGATGGCTGTGCGGAATTGTGCACGAGACCTCCTTCAAAAAAGGTGCAGCAGCATGATCAGGCAGGTTGCAATCGCAGCGCTGATTCTGGCGTTTCTTGGAATGACAGCGCAGTCGCGCGCTGCCGGCTCATCCATTGGTCCCGCATCTGGTCCCGCATCCGGCGGTCAGACGATTGCGGGACCGGCGTTTGAGGTGGCGACCATCAAGCCGGTCGAGTCCGATGCACAAAAGGGCCGGTACATCGTAATGCAGGGCGTGAACCGGTTCGTCGAAAAGGACTACACGCTGAAGCTGCTGATTGCCGCGGCTTACGATCTGAACCCGCGGGCGATCTCGGGCGGGCCGTCATGGATCGAGTCCGAGCACTACGACATTCTTGCGCTTACGCCGGGCGACACGCGGCCGGATCACGGCCAGCAGATGGCGATGCTTAGGAATCTGCTGGCCGACCGGTTCAAGCTTACGTTTCATCGCGAGCCGAAGGATTTCTCGATCTACGCTCTGGAGATCGCCAAGGGCGGGGCCAGGCTCGGGGCGAAAGACGGCTCGGGCCTGAAGCAGAGCGCGGCGCCGGCGGGCGATCCGCCCCAACTGATCAGCACCGTGTATCCGCAGAAGATTGTGCTGCCGGCGCGGAATGCGACCATGGCCGATTTTGTCTCGCTGCTGCAGCGGGCGGTGCTGGACCGGCCGGTGGTGGACAGAACGGGGCTGACAGGCCGGTACGACTTCGATCTGGCATGGGCGCCCGATGAAACGCAGTTTGGCGGCGCGGTTCCGGTGGCGCCGGCGGATGCCGAGAGCCCGCCGTTCTTTACCGCGATCGAGCAACAGCTCGGCCTGAGGCTGGAGGCCACGCGCGGGCCTATCGAGGCGCTGGTTGTGGATAGCGCGGAGCGGCCTTCGGCGAATTAGCCGCTGCGACAGCGGGCGGGCGTCAGTTTCAGCTTTCGAGGCGGTGAGCCCCGGTCAATCTGCGATCGTTATGCACCCGGAGCGCCCATCGAATGTGATGGGCCAATTCCGCAGAATGTCTCTGCCGATCAAAATTGCATACTGTCGTTCTTGTACTAAATCTGCCGAAACAATTCGAATCGGCCCCCAGCTGGCGCCGGGCGATCAAAGCATACAACC
>JBAUCP010000784.1:0-2827 GCA_049677625.1 Occallatibacter sp.
GCCGAGCCGAGACTCGCTGAGATTCGCCGCGCGCTTCGGCACAAACTGGACACTGTTCCAATGACGATAGATCTTGTGATTGCAACAGAGGAATTCGCGAATCGCTTCCGTGGTGAAGTCAACTCGATTTATCGCCAGATTCTGCTGGATGGACAAGTAGCCTATGAGCAACGGCCCGTACACGCAAGCGCAGGTCCTTCTTATTAAAGCCTCCGAGGATGAGACCGCGCTCCATGCGACAGGTAATCCGGACTCTGTTCTTGGCTTTCACGCGCAACAAGCAGTCGAAAAGCTTATGAAGGCCCTGATTCCGCGCGATCGGTGCAGTTTGAGCTGACGCATGATTTAATGCGCCTCGCTACGGCCCTCAAGGGATTGGGAGAAGCCCTCCCCACCACTCCAGTACCACTTTCCGACCTCAACGACTTCGCTGTTGACTATCGATATGACCTTCTCTTTCAACATGCTACCCTCAACGCGTCCGACCTCGTCGAGACCGTCCGCCTCATCCGCGAGCATATCGTCGCCCGCATCTCCGCCCTCGCCTCAACTCCGCAGCCACCTCCGCTACAATAGAACGAAGCGCCTGCCCGCCCGGGATCAAAATTCGCCCGTTCGCAGGCGCGTCAGACGATCATGCTGACTCAAAACTTACCGGAAGCTCTTACCTTCGACGACGTTCTGCTGGTGCCTGCCTACAGTGACGTGGTGCCCGCGCATGTAAGCACGCAGACGCAGTTGACGCGCGAAATTACGCTGAATACGCCTCTGCTCTCCTCCGCCATGGATACGGTGACCGAGTCGCGCATGGCCATCGCCATGGCGCAGCAGGGCGGCATCGGTATTGTGCACCGCAATCTCTCCGTCTCAGCGCAGGCCGGCGAAATCGACAAGGTAAAGCGCTCTGAGAGCGGGATGATCGTGGACCCCGTGACCATCGGCCCCGATCAGCTCATCTCCGACGCGCTCGATGTGATGCGCCGCTACAAGATCTCCGGCGTGCCGGTCACGCAGGGTAAGCGCCTGGTGGGCATCCTCACCAACCGCGACCTGCGCTTTGAAACCCGCACTGACATCCCCGTAGGCCAGGTGATGACCAAGGACGACCTCATCACCGTCCCCGTCGGCACCACGCTCGAAGAGGCCGAGCTCATCCTGCACAAGCACCGCGTGGAAAAGCTGCTGGTCGTCAACGGCGGCTACGAGCTCAAAGGCCTCATCACCGTCAAAGACATCCAGAAAAAACTCAAGTATCCCAATGCCAGCAAGGACAACCAGGGCCGGCTGCGGGTGGGCGGAGCTATCGGCGCGACGGGAGACTACCTGGAGCGCGCTGCCGAGCTCGTCCGCGCCCGCGCTGACGTGCTGGCCATCGACTCCGCGCACGGCCACTCCTCGCGCGTGCTCGAGGCCGTCAGCGAGGTGAAGAAGCAGTTCCCCGGCGTGGCGCTGCTGGCCGGCAACGTGGCCACCTATGACGGCGCAATGGCTCTCATCGACGCAGGCGCCGACGCCATCAAGGTCGGCATCGGTCCCGGCTCCATCTGCACCACGCGCATGGTCACCGGCGCGGGCATGCCGCAGATCACCGCCATCGCCGAGGCCTACCGCGCGGCGCGCCAGCACGGCGTGCCTGTGATTGCCGACGGCGGCATCAAGTACTCGGGCGAGGTGACCAAGGCCATCGCCGCCGGCGCCAGCTCGGTGATGATTGGCTCGCTCTTTGCCGGCGTGGATGAGAGCCCCGGCGAAACCATCCTCTACCAGGGGCGCAGCTTCAAGACTTACCGCGGCATGGGTTCGTTGAGCGCCATGAGTCAGGGCTCGGGCGAACGTTACTTCCAGTCCAGCTCCGACCTGGCTGACACTGAGGCGACTGAAGGCGTGGTGCAGCGCGAGCGCGCCAGCCAGAACCGCCTGGCCAAATTCGTCCCTGAGGGAATCGAGGGCCGCGTGCCTTATCGCGGACCGCTTGAGTCCATGGTCTTCCAGCTCGTGGGCGGGTTGCGTTCGGGCATGGGCTACCTGGGCTGCGGAACCATCAAGGAGTTGCAGGAGAACGCGCAGTTCGTGCGCATCTCCGGCGCGGGCCTGCGCGAGAGTCACGTTCACGACGTGATCATCACCCGCGAGGCGCCCAACTACCATGTCGAGTAGCAGTCGAGGACCCAGGTTCTGGATCAGCGCCTGGCTGCCGGTACTCGTGGGAATCGCCGTCATCGCAATCGAGTCGACCGAACGTTTCGGTTCCGACCATACCTCCGGCCCGTTGCGCGCAATCTTCGAAGCCATCTTCTGGCACGTAAGCAACGCCCGCTGGGAACACATCCACCATTACATCCGCAAGTCCGGCCACTTCATCGGCTACGGACTGATCGGCCTTGCCTGGCTGCGCGCCTGGTGGATGACGCTGCCGCGCCCGCGATTCCTTTTGGACGCTGCACTGGCGCTCCTCGGCACGGCGCTCATCGCCAGCGCCGACGAGTTCCATCAGTCGTTCCTGCCCAACCGCACAGCGTCGCCATGGGACGTGCTGCTGGATTGCTGCGGTGCAATTGCGCTGCTCCTGGCGGCTTACGTTTTCATGCGCGCAAGGAAACCTGGGAAATTGGCGAGAGCGGCGTAAGGGCTATAGCATTTTCGGAATTGCTGTAGACCGAATGCACGCAGTCAAGTGGTTTTTCACCAAGAAAAAGCCACCTTTCATGGCTCTCAAGAAGTCTACGTGTATTCCGAAAATGCTCTGCATGCTCCCGAACCATTTCCCAGGATTGATTGAAGCCTATTCAAATCGCTTGAAAATTACCGTTTTGGGATTGAATGTATC
>JBAUCP010000785.1:0-1644 GCA_049677625.1 Occallatibacter sp.
CAAATGGTGAGCGTGCTGGCGCTCAACAAACTCGAACTGAAGGAGATGATCGATGCCGAGATGGTGGAAAATCCCGTCCTGGAGGAGATTGACGAATCGGTTCCGATGCTGGATGAAGTCGCGGGCCGCGAGGAACGCCTGGAACGCAGCGTTGAGGAAGCGGCGGCCCCACCCAAGGACGTATTCAGCGAGATCGACTTTGGATCGTACTTCCAGGACTATCTTGACCCCGGATATCGCACGCAGCCTGAGTTTGAAGAGAGCGAGAAGCCCTCGTTCGAGAACATCCTCTCCCAGCCTACGACTCTGTCCGATCACCTGGCGTGGCAGTTGGGAGCTCTGAGCCTGGACCCCAGCCTGCACGAAGCCGCCGAGCTGGTCATCGGCAACCTGGACCAGGACGGCTACCTGGCCGCGAGCGACGAAGAGCTGGCCGCGACCTATGCGCGGTTTGCGCCGGTGGTTCTGCGGCAGAACGGACATCCCACTGAGGAAAATGCGGCGCTGGAGCTGGTGCGGCGGGCGATCGACCTGGTGCAGCACCTTGACCCCGCCGGCGTGGCAACGCGCGACCTGCGCGAGTGCCTGCTTTTGCAGATTGCCGCGCAGCAGCACGAGTTCGGCCATTTGTATGCCAGGCGGCAGGCGGAGAGCGCTGAAGACCAGCAGGACCCGCCACAGGATCCGCACAGGGGCTTTCGCGCCGAGGCCGAGGTGCAACTGGATATGCGTCGCCGCAGCATGGAGGTTGCGGCGCTGATTGTGGACCACCACTTGCATCTGCTGCAGAAGCGCGACGTAAAGGAGCTGGCGCGCGCCGCGCAGGTGACAACGGATGAGGCGCAGGCCGGCGTCGAGTTTATCCGCACCCTCGACCCGCGCCCCGGGCGCCTTTACAACCGCGAGCAGACCCGGCTCATCGAGCCCGACGTGGTCTTCGTCAAGCGCGGCGGCGAGTGGGTCGTCTCCATGAACGAGGAAGACCTGCCCAGCCTGCGCTTGAGCCAGCGCTACCGGCGCATGCTGGTCTCGGAAAATACCGATAAAGAAGTAAAGGATTACGTCAAAGAGCGGTTCCGCTCTGCGATGCAGTTGATGCGCAACATCGCTCAGCGCAAGAGCACCATCCTGCGCACCTGCGAAGTGATCGTGCGCCGGCAGCAGGATTTTCTGGAGCACGGGGTCGAGTCGCTGCGCCCCATGATGATCAAGGAAGTGGCCGAAGAGATCGGCGTTCACCCCTCCACGGTGAGCCGCGCCGTGGCCAACAAGTACGCGCACACGCCGCAGGGCGTGCTGGAGCTGCGCTTCTTCTTCTCAGAAGGCGCCAACGGCCCCGAAGGCGCGGATACGCCGCTCCTGGTGCTCAAGCGCAAGGTGCGCAAGTTCATTGAAGACGAAGACGCCCGCCACCCGCTCACCGACGATCAGCTCGCCGCCATGCTGCAAGCTCAGGGGATTCAGCTTACGCGCCGCACCGTAGCGAAGTATCGCGAGGATTTGAATATTCCCTCGACGCATCAGAGGCGGAAACGGGATTGATCGTTAGCTTCTAGCCTCTAGCTCCTAGCTTCTAGCTCGTTGGTGCTTTCCCTGGGCTCGTCCGCATCGGTGGATGGAACCTGTGAGAGTACGACTCCGGAC
>JBAUCP010000786.1:0-5436 GCA_049677625.1 Occallatibacter sp.
CAGTAGCGGCGCGGCCATCTGCGAACGATCCAGTTGAAGAGCAGCAGCACGGGCGTGCCGAGGACGAGGGTGAGGCCGAGGCCCTTGGCCTGGTCGCCGAACCAACTGGCCCAGCTTTGCACGCTGATCTGGTAACTGCGCTCGACGTGCTGGCCGTAGAGGTCGAGCGGCAGGCCGGCCAGCGTGGCGATAACGAAGAAGGCGGCGAAGAAGAGGATTCCCTGCACCCAGCGGCGGCTGGAGATGCGCTGCGCGCAGGCTTCGATGCCGGCGGAGACGCGCGTGGCCAGCAGCAGCCAGAGAACGGCGAGGCCCCAGATTGAGCCGGCGATGTCGAGGATGTTGCGGATCCGGCTCAGGGCGATGGCTTTGGCGAGCTGATCGGGGGGAAGGTTGTAGGCTTCGGGAGGATTGGCTGGCGCGGCGCTTGGCGTCTGCGCGGGCGGGGCGGATTGTGCGGCGATGGACGGCGCGACGAGATTGGCTAAGAGAAGGCCAGTGAGGAGCAGGAGCGGCAGGCGGCGGACAAAAGTCATGAGCAGTACTCCATCACCGATTTTCCAAACATGCTATAGAGCGGGCGACTTTGAGACAATCGAGCGTACAGATGCTTTTACTCGATTTTTCCCTGCGAATGCCAGAGTTATTTTCGACTGTTTTCACGCGTGAAGGTTTGCGGGCGCGAAGCGCGGCGCTGGCGGCGCTGCTTGCGCTGGTAGCGATTCCGGCCGGGGCGGGTGCGCTGAGGAGCGCTCCCGCTGCGCGCGCTGCAGATAAGACCCAACCTGCGGCGACGCCGGTTTTGCTGGACGCGATGACTACGGAGCTCAACCGCGCATTTACGGCGCTGGGCAAGCCGGGCGCGGCGGGCGCAGACAAGCTGCCGCCGTACTTCCTGAGCTACTCAGTGAGCGACGCGAGCTATGTGACCATTCGCGCGCAGTACGGCGCGCTGGTTGACAGCTCGACCGGGCGTGCGCGGGTGGCCGATGTGCAGGTGCGCGTGGGCGGTCCCAAGCTGGACAACACGCATGGGGACCATCGCGGCTCGGCGGTGAACAGCGTGCAGTTGCCGCTGGCCGACGACCGCGAGGCGCTGGCGCGCACGCTGTGGGTGGCCACCAACACCGGCTATGGCGACGCGCTGGACAACTATCTGCGCGTGAAGACCGAGGCGCAGGTGCGGGCCAAGGAGGAAGACACGTCGCCGGACTTCAGCGCGGAGCCGGCGCAGACGCATATTGGCGCGGCGGCGCCTCCGGTGGAGGTGGATCGCGCGGCGTGGGAGCAGCGGGTGCGCGGGCTTTCGAAGGTGTTTCGCGATTATCCGGATGTGTACCAGAACATGGTGATGCTGACGGCGCAGAGCGAGACGGACTACTTTGCCTCGTCAGAAGGGTCGGGGATTGTGACGCCGCACACGCAGGCGCGGCTGGTGGTGGTTGCGGTGACGCGCGCTGACGATGGGATGGATTTGTTCCGCGAACAGACCTTCGAGGCCGAGACGGTGGAGGGATTGCCGCGGCAGACGCAACTGGAAGCGGCGATACGCGATTTGGCCGAAAGTCTTGAAGCGCTGCGCAAGGCGCCGGTGACGGAGCCGTTCGACGGGCCGGCGATTTTGTCGGGACGCGCGGCGGCGGTGTTCTTCCACGAGGTGCTGGGGCACAGGCTCGAAGGCCAGCGGCAGCGCGGCGACGAGGAAGGGCAGACCTTTACGAAGGATGTGGGCAAGGACGTGTTGCCGAGCTTTCTTTCGGTGGCCGACGATCCGACGCGGACGAAGTTTGGCAATACGTGGCTGAGCGGGAGCTACGAGTACGACGACGAGGGACAGAAGGCGCAGCGCGTGGACCTGATCGAGGACGGCGTGCTGAAGACGTTTCTCATGTCGCGGCTGCCGATTGCGAGCTTCAGCGAATCGAATGGCCACGGGCGCGCGGAGACGGGCCACGTGCCGACCGGACGGCAGGGCAACCTGATTGTGACCTCGACCAAGACGGTGCCGGAGACGGAACTGCGCAAGGAGCTGATTAACGAAGCGAAGAAGCAGGGCAAGCCGTATGGTCTCTACTTTGAGGACATCTCTTCAGGCTTCGCGGTGACCACGCGCAACTCGCCGCAGGCGTTCCAAGTAATTCCACTTGTCGTGTGGCGCGTGTATGTGGATGGGCGGCCCGATGAGCTGGTGCGCGGAGTGAGCATAGTGGGCACGCCGCTGGCGGCGATGAAGAGCATTCTGGCCACGGGCGACGAGAGCGAGGTGTTCAACGGCGAGTGCGGCGCGGAGTCGGGCACGGTGCCGGTGAGCGCGGTGGCTCCAGCGATGCTGTTGAGCGGCCTGGAGACGCAGCGGCAGCCGCAGGGGACGGCGCGGCCGCCGATACTGGCGATTCCGACAGAACAGGGATTAGGGAATAGGGAACAGGGAACAGGGGCTCCGAGCGGAGGTGCGCAGTGAGGGTGATTCAATCGATTGCGAACCTTGGCGGTGTGGCGTTGCTTGCGGGCGTTCTTTGCGCGCCGGTGTTGATGGCGCAACAGACGCGGGCGGATGCGGAGAAGGACCCGGTTCTCGCCGCGATGCTGGCGGAGATGGATCGCAGCATGAGCCAACTGGAGTTGAAGGGATTCGCGAAGCCGTACTTCATCCAGTACCGGATCGAGGACATCGACGACTTTGAGACCAAGGCCGAGTACGGCGCCGGCGAAGGCTCGCAGCGCGGCCATGAGCGAGTGGCGCGGGTGACGGTGCGGGTGGGCGACTACAAGACGGATAGCTCGGGCGGGCGCGGGGATGGTTCGCTGGAACTGTCTGCCCTCGATGACGATCCGATTGCGATCCGGTCGGCGCTGTGGACGGCGACGGACCAGGCGTATAAAGCGGCTCTGGCCACCTACGCGCAGAAGCAAGCCGAGCTGAAACAGGTGCAGACGCTGCCGCAGGCGGACGACTTCAGCCATGAGAAGGCAGTGATTTCGCTGGCCGAGCCGGCACAGATCACGGTGGACCAGGCTGCGTGGGATGGGCGCGTGGCGCGGGCGAGCGGGCTTTATCGCACAGACGCGTCAGTGAAGGCGGACGAGCAACAGGTGCAGTACTCGAGCGCGAGCTTTCATGCGCGGGCGACGACCACCTGGCTGGTGACGAGCGAGGGAACCGTGGTGCGCAAGGGGTCGACCGAGTACGAGGAGGGGTTTGCCGCGGGAACGCAGGCTGACGATGGAATGCGGCTGGACCGGTCGTATGCTTCGTCGGGGCCTTCGCTTGGAGATATCGAATCGGAAGAGGCCTTCAACAAACATGCTGTGGAGGAGATTGCGTCGCTGAGCGAGCTACGTAAGGCGCCGCTGGTCGAAGAGGAGTATCACGGGCCGCTTTTGTTAAGCGCAGACGCGGACACGAGCGTGATGCGGTCGCTGCTGGCCGGTGCGGTTGCGGCCACGCGGCCGGCTCTGGGCACGGAGGCGCGCACCAACGGGCCGTTCGCGTCGAGCTACCAGACGCGGGTGCTGCCGGAGTGGATGGATGCGGTGGACTCGCCGGATTTGAAGAGCTACGACGGCAAAGGGCTGCTGGGCGCGTATGCGATGGACGATGAGGGCGTGCCGGCGCAGGATGTGACGCTGGTGCAGGCGGGGCGGCTCGAGAATTACCTCATCGGGCGCGAGCCGGTGAAGGATTTTCCGCAGTCGAACGGGCATGGGCGCGCGGGAATTACCGGCGGACCAAGGCCCACGATCGGCGTGCTGAAGGTGTCGGCGCAGAACGGGCTTGCGGATGACGATTTGAACGGCAAACTGCTGGCGATGGCAAAGGACCGCGGGCTGAAGAGCGTCTACTACGTGGCCACCATGGGCGGGGAGATGACGCCGCGGCTACTCTATCGCGTGAAACCGGACGGCACACGCGAGCTGGTGCGCGGCGCGGTGCTCGAAGATATTGACCAGCGCGCGCTGCGATCGAGCGTGGACGCGGCGGGTAAGGATTTGTGGGTGGCGAATTTCTTTGGCGACGTGCCGCAGTCGGTGCTGGCGCCGGCTCTGCTGCTCGATGACGCGACGGTGAAGCGGGCGAATGAGAAGAACGAGAAGCTGCCGTTTTATCCGCCGCCGGAGTGAAAAAGGCAGTGAGTAGGGACGTAGGGAACAGGGAATAGGGGATAGGGAATAGGGAACAGGGATCAGGCACGAAAATGGGTGCCCCAGGTCTCGATTCTGAGACCTGGGAAAGCACAACCCTCAAACGGTCATTGCAGACCCAGCCAAATCCCTCCGTGCCCCATCCTTGCGACTTCTTTTTGTCGCAAGGGTGGGAAACCACAAAGCCAAACCAGCCAGCAGACCAGTCCTAGTCCCTACGTCCCTGTTTCGCAGTCGCTTTTCTTTTTGAACACGAGGGTGAAGCATGAAGCGGATTTTTCCTTTGATTTTTTTTGTTGTGCTCCTGTGCGCACAGCTTGCCTGCGCGGCAGGAAAACCGATTCGGGTGGCGATTGTGGATGGCGCGAGCGCGGCCTCGTATCACGACTGGAGACTGACGACGCAGGTGCTCAAGAAAGAGCTTGAACAGACCGGGCTGTTTGAGGTGACGGTGATTTCTGCGCCGGCTTCGGATGGGGACTTCTCGAGCTTCAAGCCGGAGTTCGAGCAGTACCAGGCGATTGTGATGAACTACGACGCGCCCACCTGGCCCGGCGAGTTGCGAACGCAGTTTGAGAAGTATGTGAGCGATGGCGGCGGGCTGGTGATTGTGCACGCGGCGGACAATGCGTTTCCTGATTGGGAGGCGTACAACCTGATGATCGGCGTGGGCGGATGGAGAAAGCGCAATGAGCATGCCGGGCCGCACTGGTATTGGCAGGATGGGAAGATGGTTGCCGATACGACACCGGGATCGGCGGGGCAGCATGGCGCACGGCTGCCGTTTCAGGTGACGGTGCGGGACCCGGAAAATCCGATCGTGAAGGGATTGCCGGCGGCGTGGATGCACGCGAACGACGAGCTTTACGCCGGGCTGCGCGGACCGGGAAAGAACATGACGGTGCTGGCCACGGCGCACTCGGATGAGAAGAACCATGGCACGGGCCGCGAAGAACCGATACTGATGGTGCTGCGCTATGGCAAGGGGCGCATCTTTCACACCACCATGGGGCACGACGTGTTTGCGCTGAGCTGCGTGGGATTTATGACGACGTTTCAGCGCGGGACGGAGTGGGTGGCTACGGGGAAGGTTACGCAGAAGGTGCCGAGCGATTTTCCGACGGCGCAGACGGTGAGTTATCGGGTAGATATGGCGGAGATGGATCCGGGGTTTTTGAATGGGGCTTCGGAGCTTGTGCGCAGCGAGGGAAAGTGAGGGTTCGTGCTCTCCCACCCTTGCGGTCCGCCGCGGCGGACGCCGCAAGGATGGGGCACCAAGCTGCGGAGCAGATC
>JBAUCP010000787.1:0-3011 GCA_049677625.1 Occallatibacter sp.
CAGATAGATCGCGTCCGCGGGAATGCGGTCGGCGCGCAGCCGATTCGCAACTTCAAGCACGCGCGCCTGTGTCATGTAGCTGTAGCGCGATTGCTGAAAGCCGAACGACCACAGCGGCGGAAGCGGCGGAAGCCCGGTAAGCCATGCATACGTTTCCACCACCTGTCTGGGAGTTGGCCCGTTGAAAAAGTAGTAGTCCACCGGGCCGCCGGCAGCGCCGAACGAGTAGGCCGACTCGGACTCCTTGCCGAAGTCGAAGTTCGACCGCCAGGTGTTGTCGAGCAGCAGTCCGGTCGCTTTACCGGCGCGAAACGTCATGAAGTAAGGAATGCTTTTGTAGATGGGATCGGTCGACTCCTGAAAGCGATAAGCATCCGTGTTCCAGAGCGTGAAGGCCTCGTTACGCCGGTCGAGCGGCCCGGTCTTGTCGCCAAGGCCGAAGTAATGCTCATCGTGCGGCATTGCCTTGTAAATGCGGAACCCGTCGCCGTCGAAGCGCACCGGCCTTGCATCCTGCTCCAGGACATTTTCTTCGTGGTCGCGAATGGTGAACTCAAGTGTCTGGGGATTCACTTCAACGGTGAGACCGTGTGTGCGAAAGCCGGCATGCCCCCCCGCATTCTCTTCTGATACGGCAACCGATGCGTGCCGCGCCGCTGCCAGCACGGCCCACGACGCATCCTCGGGCGGCATACTGCCGCGCCACATGCGGATGCGGAGCACATCGTCGCGCAGCGCGGTGATCTGCTCGTGAAGCGTGCCGCTGCTCAATTCAATGCCATTGGGAAGCGCGAAAACCGCGGAGCCCGAAGCGGCCGGAACTGAATGCGCCTGTGCGCAGAGTGCAACACAAGGGAGCGAAAGCAGTGCCGAGGCGAAGAGGTTACACTTCAAGCGCATGATGTCTCCTGAATGAATCGACATAAATGGAACGGATGAATTGAGTGGATGAATGTGCGTTCTGCGCGGTCATCCGCTAGGGCGCGGAGGCTCGCGTGGCTCCCGGCTCCAGAGGCGATAGATCGGGATCTTCCACCCGCTTGTAGCCTCGAGCCGCGCGCTGCTCTTTGATGGTCTTCATCCGGTCGAGCGCCACAGATGCATCCTTCGCATCGCCCAGCTTGCGATAGAGCCGGGCCAGCAGATATTGAACCGAGCCGTCCTCGTCGCTCGACTCGCCCAGCTTCAACTGCTCGATCGCATCCTGCGTTTGGCCCGTCTCCGCATAAGCTTTGCCGATGAGCGCGTGAATGCGTGGCTGCATCTGCGGCTTGGCGTGAAGGCTCTTGATGAGGTAAGGCTCTGCGTCAGCGTAAGCGCGCTCGGAGATCAGCGCCTCGGCCATTACCAGGTTCAGCTCCGGGTCGTCAGGGTTACGCTCAAGGGCAGACTGCGCAATCTCCTTGCCTGCTTTCACATCGTTATCGTTGAGATATGCAGTAGCGAGGCCTAGCATCGCGGCCTCATCTCCCGGCGCAAGCGCCAGCGCCTGCTGATACTCCGCCTGTGCATCCGCGTATCGCTCCAACTGGTTGTAGATGTCACCGAGCAGCACATGGCTTCGCGCGGAGTCCGGCTCCAACTCCTGGAATCGCGCAAGCGCGTCAAACGCGAGCCGCTCGTTGGCCTGAATCGACCAGTAGAGCGCCGGGAGCGAATGCGGCTCAAGCGCAAGCAGCGCGTGGGCCGCGCTCGATGCATGTTCGTTGTCTCCGCTGAGAAACGCACACGCAGCCAGCAGTTGCAGCTTGTCCGCGCTCAGCGGAGCAGCCGTGGATTCGAGCCGCTGCGCGCACTGCCCGAACCGGCCCGCTGCGTAATCTGCCTCTGCTGTTTGCTGCGAATCGGGAGCAGCCGGATTGGGCTGCGATGCGCCCGCAGCTACTTCGGTTTGCGATCCGTTGAGGGCATCCACAAGTGCGCTGCGCAAATCCTCCGGCAGCCGCGCACTCTGATCGGAAGAAAACAAGCTCACGACTGCAGCGGTTTTTTCAGCGGGTAATCCTGCAGTCAAGAGAGACACATTGGCGAGGAAGAATCCACGATCGCGGTTCCAGAGCTCTTCGAGAAATCCCAGCGCCTGATTGTTGTTTCCGTTTTCGATCGCGATGCGCGCCTGGCCCAGCAGCGCCAGCCCGCACTCAGGATGCGCGGTGCGTTCATCGGCAAACTGTGCAGACGCACCCTGCTGATCGTGCTCGCGAAACAGCACAAAGCCCAACTCGGAGCGCATGCACGGAGGCTGTGGCTGCGCGTCGAGGAGCGTTTTGTAAAGGCTCGCGGCTTCGCCAAACCGCGCCTGCCTGGCCAGTGACTCCGCGTAGAGCGCGCCGGCGTAAGGCGACTCCTTGTTCTCCTGCGACATGGCGCGCGCCTCGTCTTCCACCAGGTCGAGACGGGCGATGCCGAGCGTGAACCACGCCGAGCCGAGCTTCGGGTTGATGGCAATGGCCCGGTCCAGTTCCTCGGCAGCCGCGGGAAACCGGCCCGCGCCAATATAAGCGCGGCCCAGTGCCAGCGGCGCCTGCGGATCGGATCGGTTGAGCTTTTCCGCCTTCGTCAACAAGGGAATTGCCTCTCTTGCCTTTCCGGAGTGCGCGTAATCGATGCCCAGAAAGAGGTTCGGCACATACAAAGAAGGATTCAGGCGGTTAGCCTCAAGAAAGCTGAGAGTGGCAGCGGCGAAATCGCCGGTTTCCTGCTGCATCAGTCCCAGGTTGGCCCATAGCTCGGGCGTATGCGGGCGCAGCTTCAGCGCCTGCGTGTAGTCGGCGGCGGCGGCCGCGTAGTTGCCCGCGGCCTGCGTCGTCTGCGCGTCCGCGAGCAGGGAGTCGAGCGTGGGCTGCTGGCCGAATCCAAGAATGGACCCGGTCAGCAGCACCGGCAGCAGCGATTTGAGTAGAGTGGTCACCAGGTTCTTACCAGTAGAACTTCCCTGCCCACTGGATGTTTCTGGGTGCGAAGGTTTGTGTGATTTGTCCGAATCCACCGCCCGCGCAGGACGAGTTGGG
>JBAUCP010000788.1:0-3185 GCA_049677625.1 Occallatibacter sp.
CTGCGTAGGCGAGTATGAGTTTCCGCTGCCGACTAACATCAACTTCAAAGCCACGCTCATCGATCCCTGGGAGATGACCACGACGCCCATCGCCGGCGTGTTTGCAGGCAAGAGCAAGATCGAGCTCCCCGGCAAACCCTACATGGCCGTTCTCTTTGAAAAAGCTTAGGCCAAGGAATTGAAGTACAGGAGTTGAACTACCAAAGATGAATCCGCAGTCCAATTCAATCGGCGTGCGCACACTGCACCGGCTCTTTGCTCCATTCTTCATGTTGCTGCTCTGCGCTGCGGCGCACGCGGCTTCCATCGCAGTGGTTACAGCGAAGAGCGCCACGCTGCGCGAGCTCTACGGCGCGGAAAAGCTGCGCGACGCGCTGGGAGAGCTGACGACGCCACATGGCGCGCGCATCGTGACCGCGGTGCGCACCGCGCCCGAGCTCAAGCGCTTCGATCTTCCCGAATTCTGGCCGCAGGCCGAAGAAGCATTCTTGATCAAGCAGATTGGCAACACATGGGTCGTCGCCGGCTCTGATCCCTCCGGAGTCCTCTATGGCGAGCTTGAGCTCGCTGACCGCATTCGTGCTGCACACGCGCTGCCTGAGGGCATCGATGACATGGAGCATCCCGCGCTCAAGCTACGCGGAACCTGCATCGGCATGCAGAAACAGGAGATCACTTACGAGGGAGCCGAATACGATTACCCATACACGCCGCAGAATTTTCCCTTCTTCTACGACAAGGCCGAGTGGATCAAGTATCTCGACATGCTCGCAGAAGAGCGCTACAACACGCTCTACCTGTGGAATGGCCATCCCTTCACCAGCCTGCTCAAGCTGCCCAAATATCCTGAGGCGCAGGAGCTGCCCGCCGCGCAGCTTGACCAGAACATCGCCCTGTTCAAGTGGCTCACTGCCGAGGCTGACAGGCGCGGCATCTGGGTGTTGCAGGGCTTCTATAATATTCACCTCTCGCACGCCTTTGCCCGCGCGCATCACCTGCCCTATCACCTCTCCGCGCCCGATCCGGTCGCGGCAGCTTACACGCGCTACGCAATCTCCGAATTCGTGCGCGAGTATCCTCACGCCGGCCTGATGATGACTCTGGGCGAAGCGCTCTCGCCGCACTACGGCGCGGAGTGGCTCACGCAGGCTATCCTTCCCGGCGTGAAAGACGGACTGAATGAGCTCGGCATCACCGCCGAACCACCCATCGTCATCCGCGCACACGCAACCGACATTGACGCGGTGATGAAAGCCGCGATGCCGCTCTACTCGAACATCGACACCATGTTCAAGTGGAACGGCGAATCGCTCACCTGGACCAACGTGCGCGGGCCGGTGCTCGACCGCTTCAAGATGCTTGCCGAGAGCTCCAACGTGGCCATTGCCAATGTTCATCTGCTCTCCAATCTCGAGCCCTTCCGCTGGGGCGATCCCGACTTCATTCGCCAGACGGCGGCCAACTTTCAGCGCATCGGCATCGGCGGTCTGCATCTCTACCCGCTGCGCTACTGGGACTGGCCCTACGCCGGCGACAACACCGATCCGCCTCTCATGCAAACCGATCGCGACTGGATATGGTTCGCCGCCTGGGGCCGCTACGCATGGAATCCCAATCGCGATCCCGAAAAGGAGCGTGCTTACTGGACCGCGCGCTTTGCGGAGAGATTCGGCAGCGCGGAGGCAGGCGAAAAACTTCTTGCAGCCTACACGCTTGCAGGCCCATGCCAGCCGCGCCTGCTGCCACGCATCGGCATCACGGAAGGCAATCGCCAGGCGCTGACGCTGGGCATGACGATGCCGCAGCTGATCGACGCCGAGCGCTTCAATCCCGCGGTTACGCTCTGGACCGGCGACGCACCGCCGGGCGAGCGGCTGAACGAGTACGTTGCGCTTGAGGTGAAGCACGAGCCGCACCAGGGCGAAACGCCCATCGGCGTCAGCGATGAAACGGTCGAGGCCTCGCGTCAGGCGCTGGAGGCCGCTGAGGCAGCAGCGCCGTTCGTTACCAAAGACAAGGCCGAATATGAGCGCATCGTCAACGACATGCGCTCCATCCATCTGCTCATGCTCTTCTACAACGCGAAGGCCAAAGCGGCGGAGCAGGTGCTGCTCTATGGCTACGATCACGACAGCGCGCATCTTCACAATGCCGAGACGCTGCTTGCCGAAAGCGTCGACCGCTTCCGCGAGCTCACCGGCATAGCCGGGCCCGCTTATCGCACCGCCACCAGCATGGAGACCTCGCAGCGGCAGATCCCGCTTCGCGGCGGCATGGAGAACTTTCCCAACTGGCAGCAGTGCCTGCCCATGTACGAGAAGGAGCTTGCTACATTTCGCAAGCGCCTCGCGCAATTGACCTCCGGCGCGCCCATTGAAGACAACAAGCCAGCCGAGCCGCTGCCGCAGGTTGGATTCACGCTCCAGCCCGGAGCAGGCGAAGTTTTCACGGTAGAAAAAGGCGCGAGCCTCTTTGCCGGATCGAACGCGACAATCACTGACCTTGCTCCCGAGCTTGCCGGCATGCAAGGCATCCGCATTTCACCGCGAGACGGCGGCACGCTCCACTTCAATCTCGCGCACGATGCGCAGATTCTTGTCGGTTTCGTGAGCGGCTCTTCAAAGAAAAACTCAGTGCTCGATCCCGAGACCGAGCAGTGGAACCTGGTGCTCCTGAATGCGGTCAGTGCGACAAAGATGCCCGCGATGGCCGTGTGGGCCAGGCCGCTCCCGGCCGGCGACAACGAACTCGACCTGGGCAAAGGCGAGTATGTGGTTCTCGGCTTCATCCCCGCAGATTTGCATGTAGCTGCGCACGTCAACTTCGCGCAGCAAACCGGCAGCAACGGCCCTCCCCATCTCGATTGGCTCTTCGAGTAATCATGAAGGGTAGCGCCGGTCTCCAGACCGGCTGTAGTGTGGGCCTCCTGGCCCACACGTATATCTTTCCTGCCAGAGACCTATTTGCTCGGAAGCGAAACAGGTGAAGCGTCAACAGCCGCATCGTGCCGCACCATCAACCGCGCCGCTTCGCCATCGGTAACTTTCAGGAAGCTTCCATGCTTGCAGAACGCAGGCAGCGAAGTTTCCGCTGTCACATCCTCCCAGTGCTTCCAGTCCGCAGTCGCCACAGCCTCATAGCGTGCACGCGGCGGACGATAGTGGTCATAAAACACGATGTACCTC
>JBAUCP010000789.1:0-4991 GCA_049677625.1 Occallatibacter sp.
AGCCTTCCCTGCTTCAGACGGAAGAGTCTTCCGTGGGCCAGAGCATGAGCACTGACTTCATCAACAACACGCCACTCAATGTACGCAACTGCATTTATATCGCGCAGTTGGCGGCCGGTGTCGATCCATCCTTCGCAAACGGCACTGCCCGCGGTGGCGGCACGGGAGACTTCTCAGCCAATGGCCAGCGCACCACCCAGAACAACTTCATCCTGGATGGCGTGGACAACAACGTGAACGTCGACGATTTTCAGAACGGCGCCAGCTACAACGTCAGGCCTCCACCGGATGCACTGGCTGAATTCAATATCAGCACTTCCAACTACAGCGCCGAGTTCGGCCACTCGGCCGGAGCCGTGCTCAACGCCAGCATCAAGTCGGGCACCAACCAAATCCACGGAGACATGTGGGAATACATCCGCAACACCAAGCTCGATGCGCAGGACTGGGACTCTAATCAGGGTGTCCCCGCTTACCATGAGAACCAGTTCGGAGCCACGCTGGGCGGGCCAATCTGGAAGAACAAGATATTCTACTTCGGAGATGCGGAAAGCAATCGCATTACCTTTGCCATGCCCAACCCAGCTCAGACCGTACCCACAGCTAGTGAGGTCGCTGGGGACTTTTCGGAGTTCTTCAATTATATTGGCGGGCCCCATACAGCCCAAACGAATCAGACCCTTCCAGCTGGCGTGTTTGCGCCTAATACCGGCGGTCAGCTTCCTTTGACCCAGGGCGGCGGCGCGTTTCCGAATCCGGGCGACGGCCAGGAATCGGACACGGCCATCAACGGTCAGCCCACCACAAACGTTCTTACTCCGGGTGATCCGAATACCGTTGCCGGGGGTGAAATGGATGCGGTCACAGAAGAAATTATGAAGGATTACCCACATCCGAATGCCGGCGGTTGGAATGCCGGCAACTACAACACGCCGGGCAGCGGACTCTTGTACAACAACTACAATGTGAATCTGCCCGTATCGGACGACACTTGGCAGTGGGATCAGCGCGTGGACTGGAACATCAGCACCAAGGACCAGACCTATGCGCGGTATAGCTACACGCATGAGCAGGACTCCATCGCTCCTCCGCTCGGGCCGATTCTTGATGGCGGCAACAATGAGAGTACGTTCAACGGATCAAACAACTTCAACCTGGCGCAGAACTTCATGGCCAGCGAAACCCACCTTTTCACTCCATCCCTCATCAATGAATTCCGTTTTGGATATAACGAGGGCAAATACGAGTTCCTTCAGTCGAACTCCAATGTCCCGGCGAGCACTCTGGTTCCCGGCATGAACGGCGTACCTTTTGCCGGTTTCCCACAGCCCAATGGCGGCCTCCCGTGGATCAGATTTACAGGCACCATACAGCTCTCCTCTGTCGGTGCACGCCACGACGTTCCGTCCATCGAGCATCAGAACGTTTACCAAATTCTGGACAACGTCACCAAGGACCTGGGGCGTCATTCTCTCAAGTTAGGTATGGAGTTGCAGAGCATCCGCACATCCTTTAGCCAGTCTTCGTATCCGCGTGGCAGATACGTCTTCAACGGTGTAAACTCCGGCCGGTATCTCCACAAGGGCGTCGTTGGCGCACATACGCCCAGTACCGGATTGGGTGTGGTGGACGCGTTTGCCGACAACATGGGGAGCGTTGCCATGTCTCCGGGTTGGAATACCAGCTACTATCGCTGGTATCGCGCCGGGTATGCTGAGGACGACTGGAAAGTCAACTCCAAGTTGACCGTGAACCTGGGTCTAAGATATGACTTTATTCAGCCGGCGAGCAGCAGGCCGGGCGCTTTGGCCAACTTCAAATTTCTATCACAGGGCCTGGTAACACCTGGCACGGGCAGAGACGGTCAATCTGCTACCGGCACGGGCCTTTATGAAGTGCCCGCCAACCTTCAGAGCCAGAACCTTTTCCCGGCGCCCATTTTAGCTGGCCTGGCGGAGGACGGCGTTACCGTCTCATACGTTAATGACAACCCCCACTCCTTGGTGTCGGTTCAGAAGGATAACTTTGCCCCGCGCTTCGGGTTTTCCTTGCTGGTCGATCCAAAAACGGTAGTGCGCGGTGGCTACGGAATCTTCTTCGGGGCGATTGAAGCTCCTGGAGGCGCCGAGTTGGAGCAAAACTATCCCTGGTCGTACACGTCAACGCTTTACAACAACTTCCTCGGCCAAGGCGCTTGCAGGCCATCCGTCAATGCTGGCTTCCAAAACACTGCCAGTCTCTGCCCATCCACCGGCACATCCGACGTAGCGAATGGATCGAATCTTCCATACCCTGCCACAATCGAGACTGGCATGTCGGACTATCTCAATAATGGTGGCCTCTCCGCTTTCGCCGGGCAAACTCAAATCAGTATTTCCGATACCAACCCTAAGACTCCATATACGGAAAGCTACAACTTGACGTTCGAGCGCGAATTGTCGACCAACCTAATTGCATCCATTGCCTATGTCGGAAATACGGCTAAGCATACGTATGCGGGCACCACGGAATTCAGTCCCCTTGCGGTGACCGGTACCAATGATCCGCTTGGCCAGCAGGGCACTAATGCGTTCCCAGAACTGTATTCCAATAATGGGGACGAGCAGTGGATCGGCGAAGCCATGTATAACGGGTTGCAGACAAAACTCGAAAAGCGTTCCTCCCACGGCTTGAGTTTCCTGGCCACCTACACCTGGTCGCATGCCGAAGACGACGCTTCAAACCCCGGAATTGGGGGAGGGCCGAGCTATCGCAACTCTATCCTCATTCCACTCAAATACGAATTCACCAACGCCAATTACGATGCGCGTCACCGCGTCACCGTGAACGGTATGTACGATTTGCCGTTCGGCAAGGAACGCAAATATATGCGTGGCGGCGGGGTCGTGGATTATCTCGTTGGTGGCTGGTCGGCCAGTCTCACCTGGGCCGCGCAAACAGGCAACCCATTTACGGTTAGTTCCTCGGACGGTAATTTCGACGCAGCAAACGGTTTCAACCAGATTAATTCAATCCGGATTCGGGATCCGTACCAGGGCGGTGGCACTCCAGATCCGAGGAATGTTACGATGGTTGGTCAACCATGCCCAACCTCTGTCAAAAACAAGACAAACTGGTATAACCCTTGCGCGTTTATCGATCCGGAAACGGGCGACGACATCCCGGTTGGTACATTCTTGACC
This sequence comes from Occallatibacter sp., assembly GCA_049677625.1. Lineage (GTDB taxonomy): Bacteria > Acidobacteriota > Terriglobia > Terriglobales > Acidobacteriaceae > Telmatobacter. The sequence continues at coordinate 3,183 of JBAUCP010000789.1, forward strand.
AGCGTCGCCAGCGCCATTAGATATTCCGGTTCAAAGTCGAACCAGATCTATGGGCCAGGATACGAGCGTATCAATATGTCCGCATTCAAGGACTTCAAAAGCTTGCGTGAGCAGTACATCCAGTTCCGCGCAGACGCCTTCAACCTCTTCAACACCCAGTCCTGGAACAGTCCATGCGACACCAGTGACACTCCGACTGCCGGTCAGATCTGTAGTGCTCAGCAGTTCCAGAAAGACACGCCGGATGCCCGGTTCTTCCAGCTTGCGGCAAAGTACGTGTTCTAAAACTGCAGATAGCCTGCAGGCGCAGTTGGGCCTGCAGTTTGGACAGTAAATCTCCCGCAGACGTGAAGACGTCTGCGGGAGATTTTGTTTTGAAGGCCTTTCATCGAGATGTTTTGAAAGCGGCCGCAATTCTGCACTTAGAGCGGTTCCACAATTCTTGTGCCCTTGTTAGAACTGAGGAAGGTGGCATTTTCTCGAGGAAAATGCCGCTCTGCAGTAGCGGTTTCGGGGTATAGCAATTGTGGAACCACTGTAGTTGTGGAACCTGTTCTACTTCGGCGCGCGGTACCGTTCCTTCGCGGCAGGGTTGTAAGCGGTGGGCACCGCTCCCGAGACAGAGATTCCGAGCGTGTGTTGCAGGGTGCGCCGGTTGAGCCCGGTGGCAGTGACGGTCACCGTATATTGGCCGGCCTGGGTGTATGCGTGCGAGACATCCGCACCGTCCGCGCTCACGCCGTCGCCGAACTCCCAGTGGTATTGGAGCACCGGCGCTTCGGCGCTCTCTTCAGCAGCATGGAACTGAACCATATCGCCGGCCTGGCCCACTGCCGGCGCATGCGCACCAAAGGCGGGGTCGGTCTCGGGCACAGAGGCGTCGATCATCTTCAGCATACGAACGGAATGCGGCGGGAGGGTGAGGCCGAGCGCGCCGCCTTCGATGGGCACGTGGCCGCCGCGCAGCAGGTCAGTTGCCTTGTAAGAGCCTTTGGCATTCAAACCGAGAGTCTCGAGCGAAAGCGTGTGACTGAGTGTTTGTTCGGTCCAGTTAAAGACGGTGAGAATCTGTTGCCGCGGATTTTCTTTCAGAAGAAAAACGCTCGGCTGCTTGTCCTCCGGCCGGTAAGTCATAAGGTCGAGGGGCACGGATGCGTGGCCCAGGCGAACCATGTCGAGCAGGTCAGAATTCTTCACCAATGCGACCCGGTCAGCGGAAGCGCCCAAGGCGGGCAGGTCATCGCCAATTTCAAACATGCCGCCAGAGACGGCGGCGAGCGCAATGGAATCCTCCGCTTCTTCCAGGGTCAGCGGAATCTTGTTGCCATGCCAAACCCGGTCCCCGATGACTTGCCTGGAGACGGTAAAGGCATCCGGATCGGAGATGTAGAAGTTGCGGTTCATATAGTAGCGCGCGGCCACGCCGGTCGCGGCGTCGTGCGTTGAGCCAAAGGTGTGGCCTGTGTCTTGTCCGATGCGGCCGGCATTCACAATCCCGACGGGGGTGAGCATAAAGCTGCCGTCCTTATCGAGTATCACGTCGTCTCCCACCGTCGACCGGATCACTTCAAGTCCGATGTGCAGCGCTTCAAGCGCGGTGGTATTGGGACGATAGTAGACGCCCTCGACGGCGGAGTTGTCCATGAAGTCCATCTTGATAAAGCGCACGCCCCAGTCTTTGACCAGTGTGCGGTAGGTGGAGCGGAGATAATTCTGTGCGCCGGGATTGGTGGGGTCGAGCGCATAAAGTTGTTCGAATTTGCCGCCGACCGTGCCGATATGAATCGGCTCTCTGTCCAGGTTGTGCAC
>JBAUCP010000790.1:0-3063 GCA_049677625.1 Occallatibacter sp.
ACTCCGCTGATGCCGCTAACAACGCTCACTGCGCCCCGCCCGCCAGCGGCTCACTCGCAGACGCCGGCTGAGCGCCTTCACTGGCCGCCAGCCCGGCGAGAACGCTGGCCGGCAATGTGGCCGTCACCACCACGCGGTCGCGATGCTGCGTTACCTCCGCGGTTTTGAGCAGAGCCTTCAGCCCGTTGTTGGCTGTGTTGTCGCCCAGCGGCGCGCTAATGCCGCGTGCCAGCGTCACCAGCGTGGCCAGGTCGGCGGCCTGGCTGGCTGCGGCGTCGGGGCTGGGCGCGATCTCCTCCACTTTGAGGTGCAGCGCGCCCAGCGAGCCGGGCACGGGCAGCCCCGGCGCCACGCTGGCAATGATCGTCGAGTCCGGTTGCAGGGGCAGCGAGAAGCCGAAGATCCTGATTGCGCCGCTCTCAGAGAAGGGAAGCCCGATCTGCCCCACGCCCCAGGCCAGCGAAAGCAGCGGCACATCGTGATAGTGCCGCTCAAGCAGCGACGAACCCGCAAAGGGCAGCGCGGCGGTGCGATGCCGGTCGATGATCGAATGAATCTGCTCCGGCGTGGGCGTGTTTGAAACCGCCACCATGTCGTAGCCGATCTGCGCCACGCGCACTGTGCGGCCGTCAGAAGGAATGCTGTAGATCGTCTTGCCCGCGTAACTCTCGCGCGCGGCGGCGTGCGCCTCAAGCCAGTTATTCAACCGCTGGCCGGTGATCTTGCCCACCAGCACCATCGAGTAGGCCACCGGCCCGTTCGGCCCGTTGGGATCCTGCATGCGGTGCAGCCCAACCGCAACCTGGTCCAGATCCTGCTCCCAGTCGATGCCGGTCGCATCCACGAACTGCTGGTACTCGGGCGCCCGCTCCGGCGGCTTGAGCTGCTTGCGAAAGAAGGTCCGGATGGGCTTCAGATCGACGTACACAATGCCATCGGACTCAGGCAGCAACCGCGCAGCCTCCGGCGGCGCCTTGGAGCGCAGAAAGATGGCCAGCCCCAGCAGAACCAGGACCGCGGCGACGATGAGAAGCGTTCTGCGTGTGCGTCGGTGCATGAGATGGAGGCCAAGGGGCCGTCAGGAATAAAGCTATCACTGACGGCCGGGTGGGAATGCATCGGGCAGCGACGGACTCGGAACAACGAGCGCAAGATCAGCGCAGGTCAACGCCGAAATCGTAGATCACGACGGTCGTTCCAGTAGCTCTGCCTGCTCCCTGTGTGGCCATGATGAAGGCATACTCGTTGGGCTTGAGGTCTTCCTTGGGTGTGATCTTGTACATACCCGACTTGACGCGTTCTGAGCTGAAGAGGAACTCCTTTTTCTCGTCAGCGCCGACCTGCTGGCTAAACATGCCCACCTTCCCGATCTGTGTTTCGCGGTGGTCCTTCTTCTCCTCAAGCCTCATCAAGGTGAATTGATTGGGGCTGGAGATCATGTCGGTGCCGCCGAAGCTACCGAGGCTGCTCATCTCAGGAAAATACATGTAAAAGACGGGGCGCGCCTGCATGGCCCGGGTGGCGGCGTGCGGACCGGGGATTTCGGCTTTGAGCTTGGCCTTGGCAATTCCGTAGGAAAAGGCAGCCCCGGCCAGATTGGCGGTCTTTACGCCCGCCTCACCGGCACGGTCAATAAAGATCATCTGCGGCTTGCCTTCGTGGTTGGTGGTCATGAGATAGACGCCGACGTCGTGCTTGGACATGGGGTCGTCGGGGTCGGTGGGAGCGGGCGGCGGGACCGCCGCGACCCCTGCCGGCTGAATGGCGGCAGGTGGTGTGGTGGGGGCCCCTGCCCTGGCGATGATAGCGGCAACCAGTTTGTCACTCGCGCCAGAAGTCTTGAGGGCGACGAGGCCATCGGGCGAAACGTCGTATGTGCCGGGCTGCGCGTTGATGGTGGCGATGATCAAGTCATCCGACAGACCCGCCTTCACAAGTTTGATGACAGCATCGTTATTCAAAGTCTGTTGAGCTATCAACAACGGGCAGACCGCCAAAAGCAAGGCCGCCAAAAGAAACTTGGGCATACTAACCCTCCTGACTATTTTCGGAACAGACGATTAGCCTCGGGGGTGGCGACCGAATCATCTACCCACCCGGTGCTTTGTGCAAGGAGAAATTGAGGAGATTGACGAGTCTGTCTGGCCAGAGACTCCGCTACGCGATACGCTCCCATCCGTCAAGACACCAATAGTTTGTGCGGTTCGGCCTGTCCGCGCGCAGTTTCTCTGGCCCGTGGTTATCGGACTGGAGTAGACTCGTAGCACTCTAGAAATTGGGCCCTTTTTCCCGGTAATCTACTCACCCCAGGGAGGCCTCACCATGGCAGAGGAAACCGGTCAGCGCGTCGGCGATTACGAAGTCCTGTCGCTTCTCGGCACAGGCGGCATGGGCCGCGTCTACAAAGTGCGCAGCGTCATATCCAACCGCGAAGAAGCGATGAAGATCCTACTTCCCGACTTCGCCTCGGAGCCCGAGCTCGCAGCCCGTTTCATGGCCGAGATCCGCACCCTCGCCGGGCTCGACCATCCCAACATCACGCAGTTGCGCACCGCGTTCCAGATCCAGAACCAGTTCGTGATGGTGATGGAGTTCGTGGAAGGCACCACGCTCGACAGGCTCCCGGCACAACTGCCGCTCGACCAGGTGATCGAGTACGCCATGCAGGTGCTCTCGGCGTTGAGCTACGCGCACAGCAAGGGCGTTACGCATCGCGACATCAAGCCGGCCAATATCATGATCACCACGCATGGCCTGGTCAAGCTGATGGACTTCGGCATCGCCAAGTCCACCACCGATCTGAACCTCACCCGCCCCGGCACCACCATGGGCTCCATCTATTACATGTCTCCGGAGCAGGTGCGCGGCGGCACGGTGGATGGCCGCACCGATATTTACTCCTTTGGCGTAACGCTCTACGAGATGCTCACCGGTCGCAAGCCGTTCCAGGCCGAAACCTCATACAGCGTTTTGAATGCGCAGCTCAATGAAGCGCCCACGCCTCCCGTGCAGTGGAACCCGGCGCTGCCGCCGCAACTGAACGACATTGTGCTGCTCGCCATG
>JBAUCP010000791.1:0-4530 GCA_049677625.1 Occallatibacter sp.
ACTCAACCCAGCCTGATCCAATCCAACCCCAAAAACAAAGAACGCTCCCCGAAGGGAGCGCTCTTTTAAAAAGGACCCCGGAGTTTCGTAACAGACTCGGAGCTGGCGGGCTTTTTCTGCTTGAAGTTCGGTAAGTGAGAGCTGAGCTCTCTCTTCTTCAGACCGCAATCCTCACGCAGGTTCGCGCCGCCATGGATGGCCGGCGCTGCTGCTTGAAGGTGTTGGCGGTGAGAGGAAGCATATCTGAAAAAACCATAGCATAAATGTTGTTTTTCAATCTAGGCGGCACCGCGCATAGCCTCTTTCGGCCCGGCCGATGCACGGCTGAATGGTAATCTTTCCCGAGGAGTCACGATTGTCCCAGTCGAACCAGGAGAACACCCAAGCTTCGCCTGCGGATGGCGCCGTGCGCCTTCAGCGCTCGCTGGGCCTGTGGAACCTGATCATCATCGGCATGGTGATCGTGCAGCCCACCGCGCCCATGGGCATCTATGGCGTGATCAGCAACAAGGCGCATGGGCATGTGGTCACAACCATTCTTATCGCCATGGTGGCCATGCTTTTCACGGCGGTCAGCTATGGACGGATGGCGCGCGTTTACCCAAGCGCCGGCTCGGCTTACACCTACGTGGGGCAGGAGATTCACCCGGCTCTGGGCTATGCCGTGGGCTGGGCCATGGTGCTTGACTACCTGCTGAACCCGCTCATCTGCACGGCCTTCTGCGCCAAGGCGGCCATGAACATCGTTCCCGGCCTGAGCTACTACATGTGGATCGTCCTCTTCATTGCGTTCTTTACCTGGGCCAACCTGCGCGGCGTAAAGACCTCAGCCAAATTGAACGAGGCCCTGTGCGCGGGCATGACGATCGTGGTGCTCATCTTTCTGGCCGGGGTGGTGCGCGTGGTGTGGGGAGTGCACCACGATCCGGGGTTCTTCACGCATCCGTTTTACCTGCCGGGGTCATTTGAGCCCTCGGCCATTCTGGCTGGCACCTCCGTGGCCGTGCTCTCCTATATCGGCTTCGACGCCGTCTCCACGCTCTCTGAAGAGGTGGAGAATCCGCGCCGGAACATCATGATAGCCACGGTGCTGGTGTGCCTCATCACGGGCGTGCTCTCGGGCGTGGAGGTCTACGCGGCGCAACTGGTCTGGGGATCGAAGCCATTCCCCAGCGGCCAGGTCGAATCGGCATTTGCGCTGCTCTCTCGCCAGGTGGGCGGCGTCATCCTCTTCCAGCTCATCAACTTCACGCTGCTGGCGGCCAATGTGGGTTCGGGGATGGGCGCGCAACTGGCCGCGGGACGGCTGCTCTACGGCATGGGGCGCGGCAACGCACTGCCTAGCAAATTCTTCGGCGCAATCGAGCCGAAGCGCCACGTTCCGCGCAACAATATTATGCTGGTGGGCGCGCTGGCGCTGGCCGGGGCTGCGGTGCTCGAGTTTTTCGCCTCGCGGCTGGGCGGCGGAGCCTATGAGATTGGCGCGCAGGCGCTCAACTTCGGCGCGCTCATCTCGTTTATGGGCGTGAATGCGGCGTCGTTTGTGCTCCAGTGGCGTAGCGGATCGGCGAGAAGCGTCTTCGGACTGGCCGTGCCGGTGCTCGGCTTTCTGGTCTGCGGGCTGCTCTGGGTGAATCTGAGCCGGCCGGCCTTCCTGGCCGGCACCTGCTGGCTGGCCGCGGGACTGGCCTATGGAGCCGTGCGCACCCGCGGATTTCGCGCCGAACTCGTTCATTTTGAGGACGTTTCAGCCGGCGATTCGGCGGATGGCGACACTGCACCCGCCGAGCGACCGGCCTGAGCCGAATCCGCCGCTGAGATCGCTCTGCCGGATGGATGACCATACCCAGGTATCCGCCAAGGCACAGGATTCATCAAATATAAGCGAAGGTGGAATTGACGCCTTGCCTGAGTCGCGCTACTCTCAAGGCCAGATACCCGATTTGGTCGCCAACACCATCCCGTGGTTCCTTATTAAGGCAGCCCAAAGCTTGAGCTTCGCCCTGCCTTCATCTGCTGCGCCGGCCGCCTGTTCCCGCAACTCTTCTGAAACGTTTGCCCATGCATTCTTCACGATTCAATCGGCTGCTGCCGTTCGCGGCCGCAGCCGGACTGTTTCTGCTTCTGCCCCAAACTGCCGCCAAGGAGGCCTTCTAAACCTTTGAAGATCGCTCTGGAGATCACGCCCAACCTCGAGCCCCTGTTCGGGACTCGCGATGAAAACCTCAGGCTGATGGAAGATTCGCTCGGCGTCCGCATCGATCTTCGCTCCGACGCCGTGCACGTTGAGGGACCGGAGGAGAGCGTGGCTCGCGTGCAGCGCATCTTCCAGGACTTCGAAGCGCTGCGACGGCAGGGCATACATCCGCACAACGGCGAACTGAATGGAATGCTGCGCCTGGTGGTGGCCGATCCGGCCGCGACGCTGCGCTCGCTGGCCGACTCCGGCAAGCAGCGCTCCACGGGCATCAAGCGCACCGTGCAGCCGCGCTCGCTCAACCAGCGCCGCTATGTGGAGGCCATCGAGCAGCACGACATGGTCTTCGGCGTGGGTCCGGCGGGCACCGGCAAGACGTATCTTGCCGTGGCCATGGCCGTGGCCGCCATCAACGCCAAAAAGGTGAGCCGCATCGTGCTGGTTCGTCCGGCGGTCGAGGCAGGCGAAAAGCTCGGCTTTCTGCCCGGCTCGCTCCAGGAAAAGGTCGATCCGTATCTGCGCCCGCTCTATGACGCGCTCTATGACCTGCTGGAGCCGGAGCGCGTGGAGAAGATGCTGGAGAAGAACGTGATTGAGGTTGCGCCGCTGGCCTTCATGCGCGGCCGCACGCTCAATGACGCCTTCATCATCATGGATGAGGCGCAGAACACTACTATCGAGCAGATGAAGATGTTCCTCACGCGCCTGGGCAACAGCTCGAAGGCAGTGATTACCGGCGACATTACGCAGATCGATCTGCCCAACCCGCGCAAATCAGGGCTAGTGGATGCGATCAACGTGCTCGACGGCGTGGAAGGCATTCACTTCTGCCACTTCGAGGACTCCGACGTGGTGCGGCACGCGCTGGTGCAGCGGATTGTGCGCGCGTATGAGAGCGCAAAGCCGCAGCAGCAGGAGCTGCCGCTTACCGGCGGCATCGAGGTGGATGTGCCGGCGCTCGAGGAACGGCCGCAGCATCCGGCCAAGCCGCAATAGGTACAACGCGCCCGAAACGGGTCCATCGTTCTTCGCCGCGGCGAGGGACGTTGAGACTCGTGCAACCGGAAATCGCGTATCATCAATGCAGACCCGGAGCTCAGGTCTGCTGCCGCAGAGAGCCCCGCGCACGATGATCCTTTTCGATTCAGACCTCGGAACAGATTTGGACCCCGACCCCGCGCCGCAATCCGCTGCGCGCGCAAAACTTGCTGCGGCTCGTTCCCACTCTCTTGCGCGTAGTTCCCGTCCTCTGTCCGCCCGTTCCTTGGCCCGCTTTTTGCACGATGCGCAGGCTGCAGTGCGGCTGCGCGGCGAGGTGACCGTGCTGCTCACCTCCGACGCCGCAATTCGGCGGCTCAACCGGCGGTTTCGGGGCAAGAACAAGGCGACGGACGTTCTGTCGTTTCCGGCAGACAGCGCAGCGCCCGGATCGAAGCAGATCGCGGGCGATCTGGCCATCAGCGTGCCCACCGCAATGCGGCAAGCCGCGGAGCAGGGCCACGTGCTGGCAACGGAGATCAAGGTGCTGATTCTGCATGGGCTGCTGCATCTGGCCGGATACGACCATGAGAGCGATTCCGGCCAGATGGCGCGGCGCGAGCGCCTGCTGCGCGGGCGGCTGGGATTGCCGCAGGGGCTGATCGAGCGGGCGCGTATGCCCGCCCTTTCGGCTGATAGACGAAAAGCAGGTCCTTCGACTTCGTCCGCCGCGGCGGACTCCGCTCAGGATGACAACGAGGACGGGGCGCGGAAGATCGTGCTATCCCAGGTTATGCGCAAGAACAAGAACGCGCCGAACCCTTCGACAGGCTCAGGGCAGGCTCTGGGGCACCCAGCATCTGCGCGCGGGCCGCGACCGAGGAACGGCAAGCTATGACGCCGATGGAGATCCTGCTCATCGTCCTCGTCGCCGCGATCGAGACGCTGGCCTCTTACATCAGCCGCGTTTACGCCGAGTTCGGCAAGATCCTCACGCGCGAGGTGCAGGAGAATCTCGATGCGTGGGAAGAGCGCATCGAGCCGCACATCGGGCTGAGCCGCGGTCACGCGTACCTTTCGGCAGTGGTGCTGCAGCAGCTTTCGCTGGGCCTTATCGCGCTCGAGTTCGGCGCCATTCTCTTCGATCGCGCTCCGCACCTGGCGCGGCCCACGTATCCCGAAATTGCCCAGGCGGTGCTGGGGGTGGTGCTGATCGTCGCCGTCTGCAACCAGCTTTTGCCCTCCGTGCTCTTCAACCGCACCCGCGGCCTGTGGGCGGCGCGGATCATCTGGCCCATCCGCCTGCTGCTGTGGCTCATGACGCCCATCACGGTTTTTATCCGCTTCTTTTTCTC
>JBAUCP010000792.1:0-8687 GCA_049677625.1 Occallatibacter sp.
TCCGCTCACCCGAATCAGTCCTTGCAGAAACACTCGCGGGAGAGTAAAACAATTACGTTCTCGGCCCTCTCAAAGTGGCCGGTTTTGAAGCGACCACAAGTGGCCGGTTTTAACCTGACCACCGAGGCTCGATCAGGGTATGAAGCAAAACCGCAATGGGATGAAGTCGGACTAAGGTATCGATCGATACCTTAGTCTTATGTTTCGTCCGCAGACATTGCTGCCTCAAGGACATCTGTACTTGAGTGGCCCAGCAGACCGATCTTCGCTTCGGAAGTGGTCGCCGGACAGTTCGAAGAGCGGCAGCAGTCTCAACTTTTAAAAGAAGGACTGCGTGGTTCTCAGATCGTTACGCTGATCGAGAAATCGGGAGATACACATGACTTTATCCCCCAAAGGCACGGCTCTCATTACAAGCGCCTCTTCCGGTGTTGGCGTTGTCCACCACGCCGATCGCTTTGCGCACCGAGGCTTTGATCCTCGTCACCCGCAACCGGGAGGATCATCCGAGGCGACCACGCTGAATCGAGCCGATCAGTCCCTTTGGAGGGTCGCGCTTCTCAATGCACTTGAGAGCAATGTAGTTGGTATTTGCTTGTCAGTCCGTCGATCATCATCGTCACAATCGTCGCGGACATGCCGAGGCCGCCAACCCCAAGTGGCACGCCTGAAAGCGAATCGTAACGCTCCGAGATTCCTACCTTGATGGCATTTCCGACCCAAGCATCGGCAATGCGGTTGGCGGCCGAAACCAATCCGTACGACGTGAGCCCGGTTGCAATCTGAAAGCTCGGGGCTGGCCACGTGTCTCCACGCCAGAACCCACCGGATTGGAAATTCGGATTCGTTGTTGCAACGGTAGGAACGGGGAGCGGAGTGGCCCACGCAGGCGATGCAAGCGACTGTGCCATCTTCGCCGCCTGCGCGTCCGTTGGAACCATGGCCATCAAGGGAACAAAGCTGCCTACCGTGGGTGACTCGACCTGCGCCATCGAGTCGCGTTGCACCGCAAGGAAACATCCGTGCCCTTCTGACCACATGTGCGCGCGCATCGCATCCACGCCTGCACTATACCGCGTGCGCCGCCGCTTCGCCATATCCACATCACCCGCCACTTCGGCCATTCGCCCCAGGGACGCTTCAGAAAGCAGCAGATAGGCGGTATTCGCTGGAATGAGGATGTCGCCGTACCACGCTCCATTCTCTGGTCCCGCCTTTCTCCCAGGATGTGGTGTCAGCTTCAGGCCATCGAGATCCACCTCGTGGTCGTACGTTTCAAACCGCGCGTGCTGCACATCTCCGCTGTAGGAACCAACACCAATGAGGTCACAGCCGGTCACATCTCTTTCTCTCCAATACCACTCGTGGAACTGTTCGAGCGGCTGAAGCCCCTGGCGCAGCAATTCAATATCGTTATTTCTCTGATAAACCCGCTCCATTCCCCACGCGAGTAATGGTGCTTGCGAAAAAGCCGGAAATGTCTCCCATTGTTTCCCAGGGAAATATTGGTTGCCGTCGAACGGCGCGATAAAGTTTGCAATCATTCCGTGCATGAAGTCCGGCTTCACTCTGTCCCACCGGCGCTGGAAATCCCAGTAGTTCCGGAAAACTTCGCGTATCACACTCTCCTGCCCCGGAAGAATGGAAAGCAGATCGACTACGAAAGTGGTGTCCCATAGCCATTGCGCCAGATAGCCTCCTCCGGGAGCAAGCCAATTGTGTTCAAGCGGCGGATCGGGTGGATGAATCTTCTTCACGATGCACTGAAGATACGCGTCCTTCACCAGCTTCATCACATTGGTATCGTTGCTTTGGAAAGCTCGGTCAAGAAATGCGACTGTGGCGTCTTTTTCAGGAGCACGATCCTCTTCCGACGCGAATACGTTCCAGGACTTTTCCAAAACCCGGCCTGGAAGTCCTGCGGCCACAGTGGCGCCGATCGCCCCAAGGATAAGTCTCCGGCGATTGCGGTTTGTAATCTCCGTTCTTCTCATTACACTTCCTCTCCTGGTCAAACTCAGTCCTGTTTGCTTGCTGCCAAATGGCGATTCGACCGGCCGCGAAGGTAAATGGCTACATCTGAGCGACCACGATCACCCTTGGACGGCTTGCGCCTGTACCCCAATCGCAAAAAGCAATGGAAATTTGAATAGCTGTACTGAGGACGGGAAACTGGCGCCTTTAAGGACTCATTGCCATTGTTTTCGCTTCTGTCGAGAGTTGAATGGTACTGGGAACCGGAGTGAAAATCGGATCGTCGCTGGTCCAAGGTATTGGGCAGGTTTTGCCCTGTTGATAGCGGGTCAGGTTCTGGCGCAAGAGACGTGCAAGATCGTGCTGCCGGGAGGCCTCCAACTGGCCGATGATCGCCTGTTGATACGCAGCAGCCTCCTGAAATCGCCCCACCGCAGCCAGAGCTATGGCCAAAGTGATTCCGACCTCTAAGGGGTCGCCTTGCCGGTTGTTCACAAGAGTTTCGACAATCCCTAGTGCGCGACTTTGATCGCGCACTGCCGGATCGGGCGCAGCGGCCAGTACCCTGGCGAGGGCGTTGGCGATGTCCGCATCTCTGGGAAGTGCTACCGCGGCCTCATCAAGGAGGGTCCGCGCCCGGGCGTAGGAGCCCGAGTGAACCGCCGCCATCGCCTGCATTAAACGGGCAAATCCATTCTGCGGTTCAAGCGAGACCACAATTCCATATTCCCGTTCGGCATCGGCGTCTTTTCTCTTCCGCATGAGAAGATTGGCCAACTGAAAGTGAGCGGCCACCAGTCCGGGATCCAATTGGAGCGCCTGCTGAAAATGAGTAAGGGCCTGCTCCTCCTTATGCTCTTGAACCAGTAATACACCGATGTTGTAGTGCACAGCTGGATTCCGTGGATCGAGCTGCAAAGCCTGCGCATATTGCTTCAGCGCTTCATCTAACCGGCCGGATTTGGCCAATGCGATTCCCAGATATTTGTACGCGATCGCATCGGAGGGGTCGAGACGGACCATCTGGCGATAGATGGCAATCGCTTCAGCAAAGTTGTTGTCGTGCATGGCAGCACTGCCACGTTCCAACAAACCGAACATGCCGTGTTTCAAGGCGTCGACCTCGTTCAACAAAGGATCCTGGATTGCAGGCTCTACGTCGCCGCGAGCCTGCAGTTGTTCCTGCATGTGAACGGTATCGCCCAGACCACGGTAAGTCATGGCAAGTTGATAATGAATGCTGGAAGCTTTCGGCTCGCGGGCCAAAGCTTCGCTGAAATATTTCAGGGCGACGCTGTACTCTCGCTCGAATAAAGCCACCTTGCCCAACCCGGTCAACGCGGCGGCCGAGGGATTTCGCTGGGATATCTCTCGACTGAAGTCCTGCTTGGCCGCATCGAGGCGATCCAGCGTGAGTTCCAGGTTTCCTAAGCGCAGCAGGGCGGGGCCATTGGTTGGATCGAAAATGAGGGCCTTTTGGTAGTCGCGCTCCGCCATCTCGGCGTCTCCGTTTTTTTGATGCAAATAGCCCTGGTAGTAGGACCATCGGAAAGACTGAGGATCGAGGCGAGCGGCGTTTGAATAGCAGGCCAGCGCGGCGGCTTCGAATCCGTAGGCCTGGTAAATCTGCCCGAGGCTGCCATAAGCCTCGGCCAGGCGGCCGCGGGAAGCGTGGGGCTGAGCCTTGGTGGCTGCCAGAGCGGCCTGCGCCGCGCGGATCTGTTCCTGGACCGGCGGGTCAACGCCAGTGAGTTCGGGTTGAGGAATTTCGACCAGTTCCACCTGGCCGTCGCGAGCCGGCGCAAGCGCAATTTGAGATGCGGATGAATTCGAATAAACGACGATGCTCGCTGCAATGACCGCAAGCAGTACCGGAGCGATTTGATGCCGGGCCTTGATCATGGCGCAGTTTTCGTCGTGCCGCTGCCTTCACGCAGCGTGGTGTACTTTCCGAGCGGCAGGCCAGTCCACTCTTCGACCCGCCCGCTGACCCAGTGGGCTTGAACCTTGATGATTTCAGAACTGCCGCCCAGCCCAAACAAGACACGCGGGTCGCTTGACGAACAATAACTGCCGTCCGTGTGAACGCGGCGCCAAAGCGTGGGCGCGTCGCGCCGAAAAACAGCTACTCGTGTGCCCAGCATGTCGCGACGATATTTATCTCCTACCATCCGGAATCCGATCCACGGATTACGATGTCCGACATTATTCATCAGGAGCCGAGCGGGACCGCTGTTGTTCACGATCACGATATCGGTAGCTCCGTCGTTGTCGATGTCGCCGAACGCCGCGCCGCGGCCCACTGCCAAACGCGAAAATGCGCTTCCGGCACGACCGCTGACGTCCTCAAATCGTCCCTGGCCATTGTTGTGCAGCAGGAGGTTGGCTTGGGCATAAGGATACGGACTGCCTTTTCCGGCTTCTTCTTCGATTCTCCTCACCGCTCCACACGCTAGGAACAGATCCAACCATCCGTCGTTATCGTAGTCCAGCATACCCATACCGAATCCCGTGTAGCGCCGGGTGGCGGCAGCGATGCCGCTCTCGTAAGACATATCGTCAAACAACCCCTTGCCGTCGTTGGAATAGAGGTCGGCGTGTTGCCCGGTCATAGTAGCCACCACCAGGTCTTCAAAGCCATGGCCCAGAAGGTCGCCGGCATCAACGCCCATACCGGATTGCGGATTTCCGTCTCGATCCAGAGCGCAGCCGGCGGCCAGCGCGTCATTCTTGAAGGTTCCGTCGTGCTGGTTGATCCAGAGTTGATTGGGGCGAAGATCATCGGACACGAAGAAGTCGGGCCAGCCGTCGCCATTGAAATCCGCGCAGATGAGTCCCATCGCGCCATTAAACTCGCCGCCGATTCCCGAACGCTCTGTCACGTCTTCAAACGTGCCATCGCGCCGATTGCGGAACAGGCGATTGGGCAAAGGGTTCAATGTCAAGGGACTGCAATAATCTGGAGCTCCACTGGGCGAAAGACACTTTGTCAGATTGGTAAACCTGAAATCCAGGTAGTTGGCAACGAACAGGTCGAGCCAGCCATCCCGGTCATAGTCGACGAAAGCAGCACAGATGCTCCAACTCGCAAGGTCGGTACCTGTTTCTGCGGTGACATCGGTGAATGTGCCGTCCCCGTTGTTGCGCCACATCTGATTATGGCCGAGATTCGTGATGTAGAGATCGACCCAGCCATCGTTATTGAAGTCCCCAGCCGTAACTCCCATACCGTATCCCTCGGCTCTGATCCCGCATTCTTCCGTCACGTCAACGAACTTGAGCGTGCTGGCGCCGTCGGGGTTGCGGACCGAATCGTTGCGATAAAGCCGGCCACGCAGCGGCAACTGAGGAGGAAATATGGCCTTGCTCATATCGATGGGGCCGAGCATGGCGCCCTGGACAACGAAGATGTCGAGGTCGCCATCGTTGTCGTAGTCGAAAAGGGCGACGCCCGACCCCATCACTTCCGGATAAAAATGGAAGCCCGACATACCGTTGAAATGCACAAAATCGATCCCGGCTTCTTTGGTCCGGTCGCTGAAGATCTCTTCCGCTGGTGTGGAAGGCATAGCGAACGCAACTTGGCGCCCGAGAGCCGCAGATGCTCCCAGCTTTACAAAGTCGCGCCGGTTGATGCGATTCCTCATGAAATTGAACGCTCCGAGACAAATGCGACGGCGCAAGTTGGTGACTCACTTTGTCGGCCAATTCTTAATGGCAGGCCAACATATATCACTCCCTTGGGGGGCGTCCTCCGCATCTTGATGGCGATCATGAACTTTTTCTTCAGCATCTTTCGTTCGCTTCCGCGCCAGCTAGTGATAGACCCTGATGTAATCCACGTACATATCGACGATGTTTCCGTAACGGGAGAGATCCACGGGCCATCCGCCGCCCGTCGCAAGATTGACCATGAAATACGTGGGATCCTGCACGGCAAGAGGTGAAGCGGGCAATCTCAGGATTTCAATGTTGTCGATGTAGAACACGAACGTACGATCCGTTACCAGCAACCCATAAGTATGGGGGGTATCTGCCCATCCGCCGCCTCCGCCCACTTTGCGCATATCGATAGGATTGGCTTTGTCGGTAATGTTAGCGGCCTGGTATCCCCACATGTGGGGCGTAACCATATACCCTCTCGGGGCGTTTGGACTCTTGGGGCCGTCGCCGCCGTAGGCCTCGATGATATCCAGTTCGTCGCTCTTGTCGCCCCATTTGCCATCTCTGTATTCATCGGTCAGTGTCCACCACGCCGGCCAGGTACCGATTGCATCGGGCGCTATGAAACGGCATTCCATGTAATAGGGCGCCTTTACCGTGAATCCGGTTGCGTCTCGCGAGTTGATTGATGAGATCAGCCCGGTCGTGTTTCGTTGAGCATTGGCGCGGATGATAAGGTAGGTGTCACGCTGGAAAAACGGACCGCCGGGCGTTGGATCGGCAAATGGTATCTGGCTGAAGTCCAGGCCGTCGGGTTTGTGTGCCCCATATCGCGTTCCATAACCGGTACCTGAAATGGAGAGCGGACCGTCGAAATCATCCTCGAACACGAGTGACATTCCTGTTGCTCCGGGAGGCGCTACCTTAGGAATGCCTTCATTCCATGAGATTCCGCCGGTGTTGTAGAGCTGAAGATAGCACGTGTCGACATAGCCGTCGGAAATGCGCTTGCCTGTAATGCGTACCGTAATCGGCCCGTGCGGATACCGGTCGGCGGAGAAGTCAAACGATCCTGCTCCTCTGCCGTCGAGCGAAATAGAAGCTACAGTTGAGTCGGAGCCATATTGACCGCCTGGTAGCCAGCTTTTTGCTTCGAGAGGGCTACGGTATCCCATCGCACTGACGTGGATAGAAATCGTACCGTGTACATCGGATCGATAGTCCGGAGAAGTGACGGCTATGACCTGGGCGCCAATGCGCGGCATGGCCGCGAATAGTAAGAAAAAAACAAAAGCAACAATAAATCGACTTCTCTTCATTCGGCAATCTCCCTTGACTTCTGAAGCGTGCAGGTTTGCTCCCGTGGTCTCCCGTCTGCTGGTTCCTACAGCGGTTTTCCAGTTGCTGTAAGACGAAGTCGCGAATGTCGAGTGGCTTTTTCCTCAAGAAAAAGTCACCTTGCACGACCCCCAAAATGCCACACACGAACTGGAAAACCGCTCTAACTCCCGAGAAGCTGTGTTAGCTGGCTGGTATGGTCACAATCGAAGCCCCTTCTTTGACCGCAACAGATCGGCAGCAAAACAATCGGTTGAAGAACTGCCCGAACACTGCACTGCATGCTTCGAACAACGGTGCGGCACCGTATTGTCCTGCAGGCCTCGGCGATTCCTGCGGGGCTTGCCTGAGTTATTTCACTTGTCATCATTGACGCCCTCACTCGGTGTTGCTCAAACGCCTTAGTTTGAAAGCCCCGAGCTTGACGGGGCATTGTGAGACCGGTTGATGAAGCGTGAACGAACAGGGTGGAAAGATGCCTGGGTTCATCGCATCTCTTCTCCGGATAAGGATGGTGGCGCATCTTCCGGGGCGCTTCCCCACTTCTCGTTGGGGCGATCGTCCATCTCGAGAACAAGGGTCCCGCCATTGGCGATATCCGAGTGTCGAAACCACGGCTTGCCAAGCGGTTTCCCATTCAGCGTCGCCGACTGGATGTACTTGTTCTGAGCCGATGCGTGATTGGCGAGGATGATGAAATCCTTGCCATTTCCCATGTGGATCACGGTCCTGGTAAAGAGAGGACTACCTATCTCATACACCGGGCTGCCCGGGCAGACCGGATAAAAGCCCATGGCGCTGAGCACATACCACGACGACATTGCACCACCATCTTCGTCGCCCGGAATCCCAAGCGGGCCGACTCCGTACCAGACATTCATAATCTGGCGAACGCGTCTTTGGGTTTTCCACGGCTGCCCCGAAAAATCGTAGAGATAGGGAATGTGGAAGCTGGGCTCATTGCCCTGCGCATAGAGACCGATCAAACCGGTCGCATCGGGAAATTGGCCCAGAAATTGATACTTTGACGTGCCGTATTGTTCGACGAATAACTGGTCCAGCTTTGTATTGAAGGAATCGCGGCCACCGAAGAGCTTTATCAAGCCGGCAACATCGTGCTGCACTCCAAAGGTGTAGATCCAGGCATCCACTTCGGTAAAATAGTCCCGGCCGCCGAGGCCGCCACCCAGCTTGGGGGCAAAGTGGTCAACCCATTGACCACCCGCGCTTCGTGGAGCCATAAACCCGATGGCAGGATTGAACACGTTTTGATAATTGCTGGCGAGCTTTCGAAAGTACGTTTCGTCCTGCTGCTTGCCGAGCGCGCTCGCTAGCTGCGCGACAGCCCAATCATCGTAACTGTTTTCAATGGTGACGGAGACAGCCTGACGACGCTCCCAGCCGACTTGCGGGACGGTTTCCTTCTCTCCCCAAGCCAAAGCCGGAAAAAATCCCTGATCGAAATAGATATGGTCGATGCTCGTGAGCGGCCCGCGGCTCCACGGAATCATTGTTGCCTCTGTCGCGTTCTTCCGCACCGCTTCGTAGGCTTCCTCGACATCAAAGTCGCGATATCCCTTTGCAAACGTGTCGAGAATGAACTCTGCCGCATGATGGCCGATCATGACCGCTTGCTCACCGGCAACTGAGGGGAATGACGGCAACCATCCGCTCTGCTCGTACATACGGAGATACGAACGAACCATGTCCTC
>JBAUCP010000793.1:0-3774 GCA_049677625.1 Occallatibacter sp.
GGTATTCAGCGGAATCTGAGTCGGCACCGATTCGAACCCGTGCGTCTCGTAAGGCACGGAATAGAACTGGTAGCGGACCCCATAATTCAGCGTAAGTTTCGGGCTTACCTTCCACACATCGCCGAAGTACGCCTCTGTTTCATAGTGGCGATAAGCTCTCGGAGTACCGCTGCCGGCCGTCAACGCCGCGCCTTTGTTGTTATAGCTGAAGTTTGTATAAATCTCAGGCAGGACTCCAAGAGCGCTGGCATAGAGGTTGTCATAGTCGTAGGTGCCTACCTCGTTGGGGCCCTGGTTGATGTCTGTCGGGCGAAGAGTATTGCCCGCGTTTTCAGTCCCGAGACCCCCACTCAATGAGCCGGTCAGGCCAACCTCAGGGTAATTGAAGTCGCTGATCAGGTTGCTGTTGGTCTTGATGAACTTGAATGTGCCGCCTATGGAGAAATTGTGCGCGCCGTGCTGCCAGCTAAAGTCGTCGCGCACCACCGGGATGGGTATGCGCCGCTTTTGTCCGTCAAAGGACGTAAACGGGCCGTCGAAGCCCGTGAAGCTGTATTGATTCTGACCGTTTGGGTTATACAGGTCTGGGAAGTTCAGCTTCGAGATGTTATCGCCATAGTAGACCTGGTTTACCTTGTTGCTGCCTATCTGCCAGACATGGCTTACGACGTAACCATAGGTGCGATCGTATTCAGGATGGGTGAGTGGGTCAGTCGGGAACTCCGGCAGCACGCTGATCGCGTTGCGGTCAGTAATGGTAAAGCGGCCGTATACCCTCTGAGTGGGCGTCATTGTGTAGTCCACCCTGGTGACATACGTGCTGCGGTTGTCGGGTGCGGGCGTCGTAAAGCGATAGCCGCCCGTGTTCACGCCGTCCCCCTGCGACGTGTCATTGACGTGCGGATAGCGGGCGGTGATATACGACAGCTCCGAGGTATCGAAACCTGTCCCAGCAGGGTCATAGGAAGCAAATTTTGTACCCGACAGATTGGTGATGCATCCGGGTTGGGTATCAAGGCGGCTGCTATCGCCGCAGCCTGCATCGCTGTTGATGTAGTCGAAGGTTCCGTTGCGGAACTCGTCGAGCGGGACCGTCCGCTCAGTTGTGGAGGACTGCACGATGCGGGAATCCGCCCAATCGAAGAAGAAGAATAACTTGTCTCTCTTGATGGGGCCGCCGATGTTGGCGCCGAACTGATTACGGATAAGCGGGGTGCGTGGAAGGCCAATGAGGTTGTTGAACCAGGTGTTGCTCACAGTGGTGGTATCGCGATGATACTCGTTCACGTTTCCGTGGAAACTGTTGGTGCCGGTCTTGGTCACAAGCTGAAATTGACCGCCGCTGCCGGTTCCGGCGCCGGGAGTGAGACCCGCTACTGTGCCTGTGAACTGCTCCACCGAATCGACCGGGGCCGGACTGGTGAGATAAAAGGTCTGCCCGGTTGCCAGGTCATCTACGTCGAGTCCGTCCACGGTAACTTCGGACTGGTCGATGCGCGCTCCGGTCACGGCTCCCTGAAAGGAGTCAACGCCAGGCTGCTGGACGAACAGAGTATTGATTCCGGTGCTGCGGTCATAGACCGGGAGCTGGTTCAACTGCTCGATGCTCATGTTGTTGCCGATCGAGGCGTCGCTCGTGTCCAGCGTTACAGCCTCGCCGCCGGCCGAGACTTGGACTGTCTCGACATTCGTTCCTGGAGCCATCCTTGCATTCTGCGTGCGCGTGATGCCTACACTCAGCGTCAC
Source organism: Occallatibacter sp. (assembly GCA_049677625.1). Lineage (GTDB taxonomy): Bacteria > Acidobacteriota > Terriglobia > Terriglobales > Acidobacteriaceae > Telmatobacter. The sequence goes on from JBAUCP010000793.1 coordinate 1,747, forward strand.
CCCGGAGATTGCGACAGAGGAGAAGCCGTCGCGGGTGAAGGTCTCCTTGTATCCGGAACTGGGCGGGATATCGGAGAACCGATACGAGCCAGAGTTGTCGGTCTTCGCAGTGAAGGTGGCGCCGGTGGATGGATTGGACAGCGTGACAACCACGCCGGGAATGACGGCGCCCGTCGAGTCCGTGACCACTCCTGTGATCGAAGATGTGTCCTGGGCCCTGGTTAGCGCGGCGAAGAACATGAAAAACGCAACGAGGGAGAGCCTGCGGATCAGGCTTCGCGTTATCAGATTTCGCATTGAATGCCTCCAAAATAGGATCAAACCGTGTGGTCCCTCTTAAAGTGGGGTCCATAACGCAATACGTCATTCATTCAACTAGCAGTGAATTGGATCTCTTTGCCGGATTCCGCTTCAGACGCCGGCAGTGGCAGGCGCACTACCCAAAAACCCGGCATAGAAACGAGTATGAAGTTCCCGTTACCTTAGTGTAAAGAAGAAAATCGCCACGAAATTACCTGAAAGTTGTACAAATGGTACATTTTCTGGGACGAACAGCATGGGTGAGAAACACCTGGAAACAGCATCTCGTGTCCATATAGACTCTCGATTCCTCACCATCGGCTCAAAAACAAGAACCCGGCCGCATGGCCGGGTTCTTTTCGAGGACCGATCTGGTTAATCGACAGAGTACGCGACCGGGTGCGCGCTCAGATGCGCATCGGCATCAGCACGTAGCGGTACTTGTATTCCGCGTCGGGGTCTTCTGGGCGCATCTGGCCGGCGGATTGAGAGTCCTTGAATTCGAGCCGGACTTCACCCTCATTGTTAAGCGCTTTTAAGAAATCGATGATGTAGGCCGAGTTGAAGCCGACCATAATCGGGTCGCCCGAGTAAGGCGTGTCGATGGTGTCTTCGCTCTCGCCGGACTCGGTGGAGTTGGCGCTGATCTTGAGTTCGTTGGCTTCAAGCCGCATGCGTATGGCGCCGGAGCGCTCGTCGGCGAATTGGGCGACCCGCTGAATCGCGCTGGCGAGCTCGCTGGAGCGGACAACGGCGAACCGTGTGTTGTCGCGCGGCATCACTGCCTCAAAGTTGGGGAACTGGCCGGAGAGCTTGCGGGTGCTCAGGGTGCGATGGCCCACGCGGAAGAAAAGCGTGTGCTCATCGTCGGCGAATTCGATCTTTTCTGTGTCGGTGTTCGAGAGCAGTTGCTGCAGTTCCTGGAGAGCCTTGCGCGGAATAAGGACGCGCTTCTCACCGCTGATGCCTTCGAGGGCCTCGTTGGATTTCTCGACAAACGAGAGGCGATGGCCGTCGGTGGCGACCATGGCCAGCGACTCGGCCTTGATGATGAGCAGCGCGCCGTTGAGCGTGTAGCGCGACTCCTCGTTGGAGATGGCGAAGATGGTGCGGGCGATGAGCGTCTTGAGCGACACCAGCGGGATGCTGGTGATGGCGATGGAAGGAAACTCGGGAACCTGCGGGTAGTTGGCGCGGGCCATGCCGACAATCTTGGTGTTGGAACGGCCGCTGCGGATCTGCACCCAGTGGTTCTCAAGCAGCTTGATAGAGATTTCGCCGTCGGGCAATAGCTTGATGTAGTCGTAGAGCTTGCGCGCGGGAATGGTGCATGAGCCGGGCTTCTTTACTTTTACGGCCACGCTGGTGCGGATGGCCTGGTCGAGGTCGGTAGCCGTGATGCTGAGCCGGTCGCCTTCCGCCTCGATGAGAAAGTTGGAGAGGATGGGGATGGTGGTCTTGCGCTCGACCACACTTTGCGTGGCGGTGAGTTCCTTCACCAGATCCTGGCGGCTTACGGTAATCTCCATCGCTGCCCCCTGAGCGGCCGGTTTCTCCACTTCAGCTTCTGCACTCGGCATGGACCCCACCCCTGCTTCCCGCATCTCCAGGCCGGAGACGCGATGAAAAGGTCCGCATTCCGCTCTTGCCTCACTCTACATCACGTTATGGCCCAGCGGAAACGGCTGTCTTTTGTTCCTCTTGATTCTAGTCATGAGCAGGAAATTG
>JBAUCP010000794.1:0-5347 GCA_049677625.1 Occallatibacter sp.
CTGCAAACCCGCTAACCGCAGCTTACTTGGCCGTCTCGCCGGCCTTGGCATACTTGCGCCGGAACCGCTCTACGCGTCCCGCCGTGTCCACCAGCCGCTGTTTGCCGGTAAAGAACGGGTGGCAAACCGAGCAGATTTCCACGTGAATGTCGCCCTTGTGAGTCGAGCGCGTCTCAAAATTGTTTCCGCAGGCGCAAAGCACGCGCACCGCAGCGTAATTGGGATGAATTTTTTCCTTCGGCATCGCTAAAGACAGACCTTTCCTGGCAATTCTTCTCTTCTATTGTAGGGGGATTTGCGAGCTTTCGCAATTCGCCGTCAGCGCGCGGCAATTGGCAGGTGGCAACTGGGCCCAATCTCAGTTTGAATCCCCGGCTTACCGTGCCGGACCAACATTCTTGAGTGCCCGTCGCGCTAGCCAGATGGCCACCAGGATCCATAGGACCGCAACAGCGGCGCCTTGCATCAGACGAAGATAGAGATGAGGGCGCCAAAAGTTTATGTCTGCCTGCGGATAAGCCGTCATCCAGACTGAAAACGCTATCTGATAACCCGTAAGTAGCCCTGCCAGCGTAAGGAACGCAAGCGCAATCCACCCGCAAATCGTGAGCACCCTGCTCATACCAGATCGAGGCCCCAACCCTGATCCCTTTTCCCTATTCCCTGCCTTTCAGGACTCCCTCAATCCCCGCCTCCGCCAGCGGCGCCATTACCGCGTATCCGGCCGGCAGCGGATGCACGCCATCTTTGCTGAGCGCCGCCGGCAGCCCGCCACGCTCGTCCTTCATGGCCGAGTAGTAGTCCACATACGGGTAGCCCTTTTGCGCCGCGTATGCCTTGATCCACTCGTTCAGCTTCGCAATCTTCGGCGCCGGCTCCTGGCCCGGATTCCACCAGAAATCGACAGACGGCAGCACCGAGCAGAGCACCACGCGAATCCCGTTCGCCGTTGCCAGATCGGCCATCGAGGCCAGGTTGTTCTCCGACTGCTCCGGCGTCATGGGTCCGGTATTCCCGGCAACGTCGTTCGTCCCGGCCAGAATCACCACCACCTTCGGCTCCAGATCGATCACATCCTGCCGGAACCGCAGCAGCATCTGCGGCGAGGTCTGTCCGCTGATGCCGCGATTGATATACGGCTTGCCCGGAAACGACTGGTCGAGCTTCCATCCCTGGGTGATTGAGTCGCCCATGAACACCACGCGGACTTCACCCGCGGCTGGTGCGCCCAGCGCCGCATCGGCATCCTTGAAGCGGGCAAGATCGCCGAAATCCGTCAGAAGCTCGTGATCGTGCTGCGTCCGGTAATCGCCGGTTTGCGTTGCCGGTGCGCTGGCGGCGGGGGTTTGCGCAATCAGCCCTGCCGGCACCAGCAACCCCATACACGCAGCCGCAATCCACAAAGCCGCTCGCCGATTCATCCGCATCATGCAAATCCCTCCATACACCACTCAACGAGAACACGCGTTACTAATTGTGATCCCTGTGTATCCGCAACCGATTGTAGGCAATTGCGCCCCACGCCGTCACCGTCTTCACAGTCCCATCCCCAGCCAGCCGTTCTTTTCCACATCGAGCGCTCACTAATGCACCGGGGCGCGCACACGTCCCATACGCTAGGCTTGAATGAGAGATGGACACATGCACGATCTGCGATGGGGTGGGCCTGGTCCGTGTGGTCGACACAACCGGAACCTGGGTTTCCCGCCCCTGCCAGTGCCAGGAGATGGAGCGCGAAGAACGCCGCATTGCCGCTGCGCGCGTCCCTGAGCGCTACCGCGACTGCACGCTCGACGCCTATGAGATATACCACAGCGCTGACCGCTCCCTGGCTGAAGCTCTGCTCACCGCGCGCAGGTTCGTCGAGGAGTATCCGGCAGCCACGGCGGGCAAGGGGCTGCTGTTTACCGGCTCCATCGGCGTGGGCAAGACCCATCTTGCGGTCGGTGTGTTGCAGCGGCTGGTGCGCGAGCGCGGCGTCAAAGGGCTCTTCTGCGACTATCGCGAGCTGCTCAAGAACATCCAGAACAGCTACAACCCGCAGGTGAACACCACCGAGCTCGAGCTGCTCAAGCCCGTCTTCGCAGCCGAGGTTCTGGTCCTCGACGATCTGGGCGCGCAAAAGCCGAACGACTGGGTCTGGGATACGGTCGCACTGATCCTCAACACCCGCTACAACGACCGCCAGACCACCATCATCACCACTAATTACGCCGATTTGCCAGCTGCCGCCGGCGCGCTGAGCGATGCCGAGCGCGCGGCCCGCGAGCCGACCCTCGGCGACCGCATCGGCGACCGCATGTTGTCGCGCCTTGCGGAGATGTGTATCCGCGTGAAGATGGCCGGCAAGGACTGCCGGCAGACCGGCATCAAGCGCGCGCGCTTCGGCTGACGCCGAAGTCAAAACGGAGTTGGGCGTCGGAATCAGCGTCCTTCTTTTGTTGGCTACAATCTTTCAGGACGCGCCCAATGCGAAAACCCCTCGAAACCGTCAGCCTCGTCGCGCTGGCCGTGCTTGTGTTCATTTCCATCCGCGCGATTTACGGACCGGCGCGCCTGCCCGAGCGCATCCCCACCCACTTCAACGCAGCCGGCCAGCCGAATGGCTGGGGCCCGTCGTACATGCTGCTGGTCTTCCCTGCCTTCGCCGTGGCGATCTATCTGCTCATGTCCCTGGTGGCGCGTTTCCCGTCTGCGTTCAACTTCCCCGTCCGGGTCACGCCCTATAATCGTCAGCGGCTGGAGGCTCTGGCGCTGAACATGATTGCCTGGCTCAAGGCTGAGATTGTCGTTTTGTTTACGGTGATCGAATGGAGCGCAATCCGCGCGGCCCACGGCCCGGACCACCAGTTCTCACCGCTGCTCATGCCCGTGGCTCTGGTTGCGATCTTCGCCACCTGCATCGCTCACACCGTCGCCATGTTCAGGGCAGCGCCATCGGCTCCGCAGCGGTAGCTTGCGCAGCGGGCGGGAGCGCTTCAGAAGACCCAGAGGCTGACCAGCAGCAACAGCATCGCCGCAATGGTCAGGCCCTGATAAACCCTGTATGCCGTCCGGCCGGAATCGGCGTTCTGGCCTGCAGTCATTGCCGGAGGCGTAGCCGTAATTTGAGGGGAGGTTTGCATCGTCGGCCGCCTTTTCATGTCTTCCGTAAAAGTTGAGCCCAGCGTTGGCGCGGGCTGGCTGCGCGCCGCCAGTGCTCATCCCCCTTTAGACGCGCCATCGCGCCGCGCGATGCAAGCAAACTTCGCAAATTGATTAGGGCGTATCGACCTAAGCTTTCGCAGAACGCTGTTTCTTGCCGCTGCGCATCGTTCAACGGCGTCGGCCGTCGTACCCGTTCGCTCACGCCCCGTTCGGTCGCGCCGCGCATTTTCCTTCCGCAACCGGTGTACAATTTCGCTCGTGAGCACAGGCCCGCAACTCATCCGCCCGGCGCCGCCCGCCGAGCGCAATTGGCTTCCGCTAGCCATCGCTGCCGTTGCCGTTCTCGCCGTGTTGGCCGGCCTGGTGCTCTTCCTCGGGCACGGCAAAGGCGCGCCGCCGGTAACGCCCATCGCCGCGCAGGCCGATCCCTACGCGCCGAATCTGCCCATCACCGGCCTGGCCATGAGCGAGTCCTCCAACCTGGCCGGCGGCAAGGTCACCTATCTTGACGGCCACATCGTCAACCACGGCGACCGCACCATTACCGGAATCTCCATCCAGGTGCTCTTCCGCGACTACGCGCATGAAGTGGCGCAGAACGAGACTCAGCCGCTCCAGTTCATCCGCACCCGCGATCCCGAAGTGGATATCGAGCCCGTCTCCGCCGCGCCGCTCAAGCCCGGCGACGAGCGGGACTTCCGGCTCATCTTTGACACCCTGGCCGACGGCTGGGACGGCAACTACCCCGAGATCCGCATCGTCCACGTCGACACGAAGTAGGCCGGACCAGCCCAGAAGGCCCGGTAACAGGCCCTCTCACACCCACCCCGCGATCTTCGCAGGAACCCTCCCGCTCCGGCCGTCTACAAGCCAGCCGTCGAGCCTGGTTCTCGCCCAAAGGCTTGCGTTTCTTCTCGTTGCATCCAGTCGAGTTTGCTTCTTTACAGGGTAGAAACTACTCGGACGGGCAAAATTTACACAGCGGCCGCCTCTCGCAACCGCCACCAGCGGCCCATTCCGCAGCTCCCGTGTCTTCGGTAACTGAATGAAAAGGTATAGGTTATCGATAATCTACTCAGAGGTACCTGGTTTGGCACGGCCATTGCTTTAAAGATAGCGAGAGCGACACCGCTCAAGTTGTAACGGCGTCTTTCTGAGGATATGAATCCCATGAAACCAAACCACAGCAAATCGAGTACCTATTCCCGCCAGCTCGCAGTTCTCTTTCTGGCCTCTGCCATCGGCCTCCCTGTTTGGGCGCAGCAGGCGCAATCAACAGGGGATTCCCAGAGCACCCCTCCGGCGGCGGTGCAACAGCAGCCCTCCCCCGAGGCGCAGCCTCTCACTCCACCGCAGGAGGGGTTCTGGGGTCGCGTGAATCCGTTCGCGCGCAAGAAGTGGGTCAAGAAGCAGCTTGACCCCATCAATGACCGGCTCAGTGAGCTCGACGATGTCAACGCCCGGAACGCCCGGGACATCAAGGACGTAGACGCCCGTGCCCAGGCCGGCATCCACCAGGCGCAAACCACCGCCGACTCGGCCAACCAGGCAGCCCTCGCCGCCAGCAATGAAGCCCAGGCCGCGGGCAGCACCGCACAGCAGGCGTCGGGTCACGTCGATCAGTTGAACACCACCGTCAACGGCCTCGACCAGTACCACTCGATCACCGACCTCACCGTTACCTTCCACCCCGGCACCTCGACGCTGACTGCGGACTCCCGTCAGCAGCTGGACCAGCTGGCTGCCAGTCTTACCGGCCGCCAGGGCTACATCCTGGAGATGGAAGCTCACTCCCCGGCATCGGGCAGCGTAGGCATCCAGAGCTCCGAGCGCATGGCTGAAGCAGTCAAGCGTTATCTCGTGGAAGAACATCAGATTCCCGTCTTCCGGTTGCACTCTGTGGCTCTCGGCAACGCACAGGCGTCCACGTCTGGCGATGAAGACTCCAAGCCGCAACATGCCAGAACCAGCAGCGTGCACATCCAGTTGATGGAAAACAGTTTGGCGGCCCAGGCTGCAGCGCAACCCCAAAGCGCTTCAGCTTCGACCGGTGCGGAACGGCCGTAAGTTCGCGGCCATCCTCCCCCCCGAGGCTCCGTTCCAGCGCCAACGGCCACCCCGCCGTAGGCCGCCAACCAAGCTCTCGCAACGCGAGAGAACCAAGGCAACTTGGCCCCCGTTAATACGGGGGCCGTTTTTT
>JBAUCP010000795.1:0-2105 GCA_049677625.1 Occallatibacter sp.
GTCCGGAGCCGGCGGAGCGGGATCGGCGATGGCCGGCATTGTTGCAATGGGAGCCGCCGTGCCCACCCAGCCGCCGGCCACTACAACTTCGCCCCAGCCTACCGCGGAGCTGCAGCAGGACGGCACCATCAAGACCTCCGCGCCGCCTGGCTCTCCGCTCCCACCGATCACGCTTACATCGCCGGGATTCCCCGATCTGCCCGCAGCGGAAACACCGAAGTTCACAAGCGCCCAGCCTGTCGACGCGCCGCCCGACACCCCGCTCTACAGGGTACTGGGAAATCCGGCAGGTGTGATGGGCACATACTGGACGCCCAACCTTCCCGCCTCCGAATCGCAGTGGCGCGCAGACAACGGAGTTGGTGGTTGGAACGCGGGCATATTGATGGCCGTCGCTCAAGTTCCGGCCGGCGGCCTCAAGGCATGGATGGGCGCCGCGTCACCCATGGACGGCCAGCCCGGCGGAGGCACGCAACTCTGGACGCCCCGCGGATCGCTCGTTCCCAGCCAATTGGTGCCTGCTCCCTGGGCAACGCCAGCGCAGTTGAGCCAACTCGCCGCCCAGCAATCGGCGCAAGCGTCCGCGGCGTTGGCCAACGCCGCAAAGCAGGCCGCGCAACGGGCAGAGCAAGAGGCCCAGCAAGCGGCCAAACTGGCCGAACAGGGAGCCACGCAGGCCGCACAACAGGCACAGCAACAGGCCGAGAAGGCGGCAAACCAGGCGCAACTCGCCGCCCAGCAGGCGCAGCAGGCCGCGCAACAAGCGCAACAACAGGCCCAGCAAGCCGAAGCACAGGCGCAACAGGCCGCCAGCCAGGCGGAGCAGCAGGCGCAGCAGGCCACGGGACCGGGCAAGGCGGCAGCGCAGCAAGCCGCAGCGCAGGCGCAGCAGCAGGCCCAGCAAGTGCAACAGCAGTCGAAGCAAGCGCAGCAACAGGCTCAGCAGGCCGCCGCGCAGGCTCAGCAGGCCGCGCAACAGGCGCAGCAAGCGGCTCAACAGCCTCTGCCGAAAGGCGTATGATGACCGTTCAGTCCGCTCCAAAGGTTATCGAGTCTTACGCCCAGCGCTTTGCCAAGGCGTTCGAGGCGTTTGTCACCGAGGTGCGGAACGCGGTGGATGCGGGTATCCTCGATCCTGCATACTCCTTCACTCCCGCCTTTCTGATGTGGCAGACAGAGGCTCTGCCGCGGCTCGAACAGGAGCTCGCGGAGATCCAGAATGCGTTCGCGCGCTTTCAGATCGGCGAAACCGACGCCATTGCCCAGCTTGCCAGGATTCAACTCGGCTTGGCCGGACATCTCGATGGGTTTCCGCTCGACTTTGCCGGACCGGATCGCGCCAAAATTCTAAATCAACTTGAAACCGCTGTAGTTGTCGCCGCATATCGGCTCTGTACGGAGGCCGGAGTTTCCTGAATCGAGGCGTCGCCAGACACAAAGGCACCCAAAAAGACGCCAGTGTCCTCTAACGTGGAATGACCGTTGCCACGGAGCTCGGAAAGGATGGTTGGATCGCAGCGAGTATGAGCGCCAACCCCGGACAACTCGCAGGCCAGGCTTCAGCCGCTCGCATCGGCCGATGGATCGTGCCCGCCATTCCATTTGGATGGACGTGGGTGCCCGACTTCGGCATCCAGAAGCGAGCCGAGGGCGTTGTGCCCAGCAACGTCTACCTGCGCGAAGACCAGCTCAATGCCGGCAACCAGCTCGCCCTCTACGTCCAGGCGCAGATCACCATCATGAAGAGCACCTTTGCCGATCCGGTTATCGCCGGCCCCGCGCCATTGGCCTTTCCCGATGCCGATGAGGCTGCGCTGCTCATGCTCAAGCACCGCTCCATGCACCAGGTGACCGTCTTTCAGGTGCAGCATTATATCCGCAGCGGCAGTTGGATCGGCATCGCCACCCTCACCACGCTCGAATCGGAGCTGCTCAAGGTTCGCGCCGACTTCGATCAGTTCATGAAGATTCTGCGCATCGAGCCGACAGCCGGTTGAGGGGCATCGCCGCTTTCTCCCATTCAATGCGCCGCGACTTCCGAAGAAATATAGAGCATTTTCGGAATACACGTAGACTTTTTGAGAGCCGTGAAAGGTGGCTTTTTC
>JBAUCP010000796.1:0-3983 GCA_049677625.1 Occallatibacter sp.
GTTCAGTGTAGAGCAGATGATCGGAGTTTTGAAGCAGACGCAGGCAGGTGTTCCTGTGGCGGAGGTGATCCGCAAGGAGGGGATCAGCGAGGAGACTTCTTATCTATATCTCCCCGTCGTACGACCGGGAGCGGCGGGCGCCAGAATTCCAAACAACAGGCAACCCGATGCGTACTGTTGCCTGAGCAACCAGAACACCGGCAGCTTCATTCGCCCGTATGCGGCAACGCCTTTTGTTGCGCACTACTCTTGGAGTGCCCTTCTTTTGCGCCGGGTCAGTCCTGGCTCTTGAGTAGAAACAAGGTGACTTGACGCAGGCGGCGACCGAGATCTTGCTGTTGCTCGTCCTTGTACTTGTTGTGAAGCTCCATCTGCTGTTCCGCTTCTTTCTTACGGCCTGCATGCCGATAGGCCAGGCCAAGGCGATAGTGGGCCACCGCGAGTTCGGGTTTTGCGGCCACTGCGGCCTCGAGATCCGGAATGCTGGCGGCCCATTGGCCCCGGTCCTGCTCGAGGATGCCCAGTTGATACCGTGCTTCAGGTTGTCTGGGGTCGGCGGCAATGGCGTTGCGAAGCAATGTTTCAGCAAGCTCCATCTGCTGGTCCGATGGTTGGCCTTGCAGGATTCCAGTAGCCGCATAGACTGAAGCCTGTGCATCGCGCGGGTGCGACTGCGCATAAGTGAGAAGAGAGCTGCAGCGCGGTCTGGACTCCTGCATCACCGCGGTGCATGCCATGCCAAGCAACTGGGAATAAAACGAGTTGCCGGAATCGCCATCAAGCAGATCCGCAAAGACAGGAACTGCCTTGTCATAAGAGGCATTGCCGAAATAGGCCACGCCCAGGCCAAGGCGCATGCGCGTGCTCGCGGGGAAACGGCTCACGCCGGCCTCGAATTCAGGGATTGCTCCGTCGAAGGTCCAGTGGCGCAGAAACTCAACCCCGATCGCCCACACATTTGGCTCGCTGGGATCGAGTGCTGCGGCGCGCTGGTAGGCCTGAACAGCCTCTTTGAAAGCACCGGACTTCTCTTCGATGTCGCCAAGCATTGCCTGAGCCGGCGCTGAAGAGTCCACGCCCGGCATCCCCGCCACAGCTTGTTTCGCTTTCAGCAGATCGCCTGAATCTTCCAGCGCCAGTGCAAGGTCCAGCGTCAGATCGGCATCTCCCGGATTCAGCGCGAGGGCGGCGGCGAAGGCAGCCGCGGCCGGTTTGGGCTGATGGGAATCCATCCACAAGCGGCCCAGCGACTCCTGGGTAGCAGAGTTATGCGGATTGAGCCGCGCGGCAATTTGAAACTCGCTGAGAGCTTGCTGATTGCGATGCAGTTGGAAACAGGCCGCGCCAAGGTTGGCGTGGGCCGCATCGGAAGACGGCTGCTCGCGAACAGCAGCTTCAAGAAACGGAACTGCGGCCCAATAGTTCTCCCGGCGGGCCAGGAGAAGACCGAGCGATTCGTCCACGGCGAAGATGCCAGGATGATGCGCATGCAAATCGCGTAGCAGAGCCTCGGCCCGATCCAGATCCCCTTTGTCCTGGGCAGCCATCGCAGCCTGGAATTCCTGCTCCATGCCCGCGTTCGCCGAATCGGCAACCGAAGGCCTGGCTGATAGGCCCATGGCCAGACAAACGCAAGCCATGGCCGCAAAGCAACGGCTCGCGTGGAGAAATCTTAAGCGCATACAAGCTTTCTCCCTCTCGACTCCTCGCTTCATCGTACAGGATGTGCGATAAACATCGGCTCCATCTTCGTATGCAAAAACGAAGAGATTCGCCGTAGCGAATCTCTTCCTGAAAGTGCAGCAGATTAAGAAATACCCGCGGACCTCCTAGAACCTGTAACTCAGCGCAAGTTGGAAGAACCGCGAGTCTGGAGCATAGGTCTGCAGACTCTTTGGACCAGTGATGGCCGCGCCCTGGATAGTAATGTTCGGTTTGCTGCCGTTGTTGCTCGGATCGGCCAGCGACGGCGTGTTGAACAGGTTAAAGACGTCGGTCCGGAACTCCAGTTGTTGCTCGTGATAGACGGTGAAGGTCTTGAAGACCGACATATTCACGCGCTCATAGCCGGGTCCTTCCACAGTGTCGCGCTTCCCGCCCAAATACCCTAACGCCGAAGTCAGACCGGTAGCGTAGACCGGGGTCGTGTCGCCGGCTGGCGTGTTTGGGTCACTCGAGTTCTTGGGAATGTAGTGGCTGTTGCCCGCTGTCGCATCACCCGAATCCCATGGATTTTCAAATGAACAGGGGTTGAACCAAGTGGTGCGTGTGTGCGTTTTGGTTGCGCAGTTTGAGCCGCTACCGCCGGTGGCAAAAGGATTTGCGGTCTTGAGGGCATAAGTTGTGCCAGCTCCTGCTGCCGTCTTGAAACCGCCCGTTGGAGTCACGCTGAATGGATTACCAGTCTGCGCCACAAAGGTAGCGTTGGCTGACCATCCGCCGATCGTCGTATCCGCCAGGCGGCTCTGGTTCGCGTACGCGCGTCCCTTGCCAAAAGGAAGTTCGTAAAGTGCGTTGAAGGTGAACCGCTGCCGGGTATCGTAACCGGTATTCGAATAATCCATATTGATGGGAATCAGGTTGGATTGCCGATACCCGCCATCACCCGTGGTTCCGAGCGGCGTAGGAGCATCATCAAGGCTGTGGGACCACGTATAAGTGGCCAGTAAGTTGTAGCCCTTCGCCATGCGCTTCTCCAGCTTGGCCTGCAGGCTGTGGTAGTCGCTCATGCCGATGTAGGCGGTGTACTGCGATCCGCCAAAGTCCGGCAGCGGCCGTGCATCTTGCGTGCTGTTGCTGGGATTCTCGAGTGCCAGTGAATTGTTGGGGTCCGGGAATACCTGCAAGTGGCGCGAGACGTTGCCCACGTAGCTGACCGTCGCCGCAATATCGTTGTTGATACTGCGTTCGACACTGAGGTTGAAGTCTTCGGTGTACGGCGTCTTGGCAGTCGGATCGGAGCCGCGCAACTGCAGATTCTCCACGTCCGAAGCAAAACCATTGGCCACGATGGATGCAAAGCCGTCGGCGATGGTGATGCCGTCCGTAGGACAGTTGTAGGTTCCGCAACTGGCCGACGGGAACGTGGCTGCGTACTGGAAGGGATAATTCTCACCCAGGTTCGGGTAATATCCAATGCTTTCCAGGCCGCCGTAGAAGATTCCGAAGCCGGCACGGAGGGTTGTCTTGGCATCCGGCGAGAAGGCAACGCCGATGCGCGGCGCGAAGTTGGTTTTCTGCGATTGAACGATATGCGGATCGCTGGTGTAGACGAGCGCAATATTGTCTTTCGCAAGGACGTTCGTGAATCCGAACTGCGTCATGATTGGAGCGGCATAGCTCTTGGCTTCGCTGGGAATCTGGTACTGAGCCTTGCCACTGCCAAAGCCGGTGGTTGTATTCAGCGACGGGGGCCCGGTCATGTTGTACGAGGCCTGGTAGCCGCCTACATCCTGATAAGGCTGGAAATGCTCCCAGCGAAGGCCCAGGTTCAGAGTGAGTTTTCTGTTGAGACGCCAGTCATCCTGGAAGTAGACCGCGTTATCCCAGCGTGCGTCGCCGTTGGTAACCTCGTTGGATAGACCGGCGCTGTTCTGTTGGTCGATCAGGAAATCGGCTACGCCGTAACCCGTATTGGCTGCGCCCAGGTTCCCCGTGTAAGTGCCGTTGTAGGTATAGCTGCCGCGGGATTGCTGCGGCTGCAGCGTGGAGAAGCGGATGCTCTCGAAGCTGACGCCCGCCTTCAGCGCGTGGTTGCCGGCGATCTTGGTTACGTTGTCGATGATCTGGTAGACATTCTCATGCTCGTCGGTAGTGGACCACGTGGGGCTGCCGAAGCCGGAGATGCCGCTGACAGAGACGGCAGGAAGGCCGCCGTTGAGCGGGGCCGTTGGAATGCCGCCGAAACCTTGGGATGCGGCAAAGCCGAGGTCCGCCGCGTTGGGGTGCTGGAAGCCGGTGTGCAGGTAGGTGTAGCCCACACG
>JBAUCP010000797.1:0-2941 GCA_049677625.1 Occallatibacter sp.
CGACGACCTCTCCAAGCACGCTGCCAGCTATCGCGAGATCTCGCTGCTCCTCCGCCGCCCACCAGGCCGCGAAGCCTATCCCGGCGACGTCTTCTATCTCCACTCGCGCCTGCTTGAGCGCTCCTCGAAGATGAGCAAGGAGCGCGGCGGCGGATCGCTGACAGCGCTGCCGGTGATCGAAACGCAGGCCGGCGACGTCTCGGCCTACATTCCAACCAACGTGATCTCGATTACCGACGGACAGATTTTTCTGGAGACTGACCTGTTCAACTCCGGCGTGCGGCCGGCCGTCAACGTCGGACTCTCGGTCTCGCGCGTGGGCTTCTCGGCGGCCATCAAGGCCGTCAAGCAGGTAGGTTCCACGCTCAAGCTCGACCTGGCGCAGTACCGCGAGCTGGCGGCCTTCGCGCAGTTCGGTTCCGACCTCGATCCGCTCACGCAGAAGCAGCTCAACCGCGGCCAGCGGCTCACGGAACTCTTGAAGCAGCCGCAGTTCCACCCGCTCACCTGGCAGCAGCAGGCGATAGTGCTCTTTGCCGGCACGCAGGGCTATCTGGACGATCTGCAGGTCTCGCAGATTCGCGCTTTTGAGGACGGCCTGTACAAGTACCTTGACGCCGCTCAGAGCGCGCTGGTGGACGACCTGACCAAGAAGAAGCAGATCGACGACGACATCCGCGCCCGCCTGCATGCGGCAATGAAGGAATACGCAGCGAATTTCAAAGCAGAACACGCAGCCGCTGCAACGGCGTAAGAAGCAAGTGGTCAGTGATCGGTTGTCAGTAGTCAGCAAATGCTGGCAGGTCAACTGAAAACTGATCACTGAGAACTGAGAACTAAAAGAATGGCGAACGTACTCGATCTCCGACGCCGCATCCGCAGCGTGAAGAACACGCGGCAGATCACCAAGGCCATGAAGATGGTCTCCGCGGCCAAGCTGCGCCGCGCCCAGGAGCGCGCGCTCTCCGCGCGGCCCTATGCGCGCATGATCTCGAGCGTGCTGCAGTCGCTCATTGGCCGCGTCGACATCTATGACGAGACCACCGGCAACCTGAGCCATCCGCTCTTCATCACCCGGCCTGAGAAGCGCGTGCTGCTGGTCGTCGTGAGCGGCGACAAGGGCTTCGCGGGCGCGTTCAATGCGAACATTCTCAAGACCGCATACCAGTTCATCGCCGGCAACACCGATAAAGAAATCGATGTCGAGGCCGTTGGCCGCAAGGCGCGCGACCAGGTGCGCCGCCGCTATCCCGTTGCGGCCTTCAGCGAACAAACCGATGAGCACGGCGGCAAGACGCAGGTTCGTTCGCCGCGCAAGGGCAAAGTGGAAGTCACCGGCGACCACCCCGGCATGTTGCTCAACCTTGAAACTTCGCGCGTGATGGATTTGGCGCACAGCATCATCGCCCGCTACGTGCACGAGGAGATCGACGCCGCCTACATCGTCTACAACGAATTCAAGTCGGTCATCCAGCAGCGCCTTGTTGTTGAAAAGCTGCTGCCTCTGCTCGAAATCGGCAGTCCGCAGATCGCCGGCGCAGTGGAGCCCACGGCGGAAGAGCGCGAGCGCGCCGGACATGCAGCGCTTTCGGCGGGCATTGAGCTGGAGCCGATTGACACCGCGGAAGCTGAGGAAGAAGCAAAAAAGTTCGGCACCGCGAATGTGGACTACATCTACGAGCAGCCGGCCGAGGAGCTGTTTGCGGGCCTGCTGCCGCAGTACATCTTCGCCGTTCTCTACCACGCCATGACGGAGTCAGTCGCCGCCGAGCACGCGGCCCGCATGACGGCAATGGACTCGGCAACCAACAACGCCTCCGACATGATCGACTCGCTCACGCTGCACATGAACCGCGTGCGCCAGGCGGCCATCACCAAGGAGATCATCGAAATTGTTTCGGGCGCCGCGGCGCTGTAGGTTAGCAGAACCCACCCTAACCGCAAAGACAAAGACGCGGCGAGGGTGGGGCACCCGGTAATTGAGGTTTTGAAAGGGCGCGGCTTTAGCCGTGCCGCGGGATTCGGGTTTTGTAACAGGGCACGACTTTAGTCGTGCCGCTGAAGATCAAAAAAGGAACGTGGGCTTTAGCCCCTGAGGGAATACATCCTCAGCAAAGAAGGCAAAACGAATGGCAGAAAACATAGGCAAAGTAATCCAGATCTCCGGCCCGGCCGTAGACGTGCAGTTTGAAGAAGCGACCATGCCGGCCATCTATCAGGCGCTGCGCGTCACCAGCGACGGCTTCAACGTGCCCGCGCCCATCTCGGTCATCCTTGAAGTCCAGCAGCACCTGGGCGAGGGGCGCGTCAGAACCGTGGCCATGGAAGCCACCGACGGCATGGTCCGCGGCATGAAGGCCATTGACCTCGGCGGGCCCATCCGCGTACCGGTGGGCAAAGAGACGTTGGGCCGCGTCATCAATGTCATCGGCGAGCCGGTCGACGAGCTTGGCCCCATCGGCGAGAAGGAACGCATGCCTATCCACCGGCCCGCTCCGCTCTTCGACGAGCAGTCCACGCACGAAGAGATGTTCGAGACCGGCATCAAGGTCATCGACCTCATTCAGCCGTTTTTGAAGGGCGGCAAGATCGGCCTCTTCGGTGGCGCCGGGGTGGGCAAAACCGTCGTCATTATGGAATTGATTAACAACGTGGCCAAGAACCACGGCGGCTACTCCGTGTTTGCCGGCGTGGGCGAGCGCACCCGCGAGGGCAACGACCTGTGGCTTGAGATGACCGAGTCAGGCGTCATCAAGCCCGGCAAATGGCAGGAGTCGAAGTGCGCACTTGTCTACGGCCAGATGACCGAGCCGCCCGGCGCGCGCCTGCGCGTAGCTCTCACCGGCCTCACCGTCGCCGAATACTTCCGCGACGTGGAAGGCTCTGACACGCTGCTGTTCATCGACAACATCTTCCGCTTTACGCAGGCCGGCTCTGAGGT
>JBAUCP010000798.1:0-3174 GCA_049677625.1 Occallatibacter sp.
GCCCAGGACCGGGCCAATGGCCGGCGCGGTGACAATGGCGACGGTGTAAAGCGCGAAGGCCGAGGCGCGTTTGTGCGGCGGAAATGTGTCCACCAGGATGGCCTGCTCGACGGGTGCAAGGCCGCCGCCGCCGATGCCCTGCAGCACGCGCGCAACCAGCATGACCTGCAGGCTGGGCGCAACGCCGCAGAGGAACGAGGTAGCTGTGAAGAGCGCCACGCAGGCCAGGTAATAGTTCTTGCGGCCCATCACGCGCGAAAGCCAGGCCGACATGGGCAGCACCACGGCGTTGGCCACGAGGTAGGTGGTGAGGATCCACGTGACTTCATCGTAAGAGCGGCCCAGGCCGCCGGCGATGTAAGGCAACGAAACATTGGCGATGGAGGTGTCGAGCAGCTCCATGAATGTGGCGAGGGTTACGGTGAGCGCCACCACCCAGGGATTGATGACCGGGCGCCGGACCAGAGCGGGTGAGGCGGATGGAGAAAGAACGGCAGTGGCCATGCGCATCCCCGGCTGAGAAGTTGAGACCGAACGGTCTCTTTCATGAGATTCCGCAAAAATGCGACCGATGCGTCTTTTTTTCGTCTATACTTGCCGGCGAGGTTGGGAGCGATGCGCAAAGGAGAACTGACGCGGCAAAGGATTATCGCCCGATCGGCCCCCATCTTTAATCAGCGTGGATTCGAGGGCTGCTCGATGCACGACGTGATGGAGGCTACGGGTCTCGAAAAGGGCGGGTTGTACCGTCATTTCTCGAACAAAGAAGAGCTGGCCGCGGCGGCCTTTCGCTATTCACTGGCGCGGGCCGTGAAGCTGCGCACCGATCACCTTGACCGGTCGCACGGTGCGGTGGAGTTGCTGCGCTCCTTCATCCAGCGCTTTGTGGAGACCACCTCTTCCGTGCGCGGCGGCTGCCCGCTGATGAACACTGCGGTGGATACCGACGACGGCAATCCGGTGCTGCGCGATCTGGCGCGCGAGGCCTTCAAGGACTGGCGGGAGCGGCTTCAACGGATTGTGACGGACGGCATCCGGAGCGGCGAAATTCGCGCGAGCGCAAACCCGCGGCAGATTGCGAACACCATCATCGCCACGCTGGAAGGGGCGCTGATGATGAGCCGGCTGGAGGGCCGCAGGACTGCACTGAAAGATGCGCAGGCGGCGCTCGATACGGTGCTTGGTTGTCTTGCGGTTCGTTGACGGTGGGGTTCCGGCTGGTTGAGGTTCTTGCTTTCCCACCTTAGCCGATGCGCAAAAGGCGCGCATCGCCGAAGGTGGGGCACCCCTGTTCGTGCTGAGTTGAGGGTGACTGAATTAGATCAGGATTGCTGGGCGGAGAGCACCAGCCGTTCGGCGACGGCTTCGACGATCTGCTCGTGCACGTCGTCGATGGTGAGGTCGCCTTCGATGAGCACTACGCGCTCCGGCTCGCGGGCCGCGATCTCGCGGTATTTGAGCCATACTCTGTGGAAAAACTCGTCCTGCTCCTGCTCGAAGCGGCTTTCATTGGCGCCGCTCTGCTGCTCAGTGCGGTCGTTGCGGCGGCGCGCGCGGGCCAGCGAGGCCTCAAAGCCGGGAAGCAGCAGCAGGGTGAGATCCGGCTGCAGACCGCCGCAGATGAGCTGGTGAAGATCGAGCACAACCTCGGAGCCGAGTGCCCGGCCGCCACCCTGATAGGCCTCCGTCGAGTCAGTAAAGCGATCGCAGAGAACCATATTGCCCGCTTCGAGGGCGGGGCGGATGACCTCGGCGATGGCTTGGGCGCGGTCGGCAAACATGAGCGCCATCTCAGCCATGGGCGCGACGGCGGTGGAGCGGGAGTCGAGCAGAAGGGCGCGGATGCGGTCGCCGAGCGCGGTTCCGCCGGGCTGGCGGGTCTGCACCACGGGCAGGCCGCGCTTGCCCATCCACGCAGCCAAACGCTTGATTTGCGTGGTCTTGCCAGACCCGTCGAGGCCCTCGAGCGTGATGAACAAACCGCGCTGCATCGGCTCAAGTCTACCACTTGGCCAAACCGGCAGACGAAGCCCTGAGACGCGCCGGACGTGAACCCCACGGGTCGCACCCGTCCGATGCGTCGGTCCGCGCCCTCCGCAATGAGCCAATGCGAACAAGCGGACGCGATTAGGCAAAATCGCCAGACATTTGATAAACTGAGGGTTCTGAGTTCAATTGCAGGAAGCGACAATGTCTATTCATCCCGTAATGCAGCGCCTGGCTGAGAAGCTCAAGCGCACCGATTTGCCGGCGTTTGTGCCCGGCGACCAGATTCGCGTCCAGGTGAAGATCAAGGAAGGCGACAAGGAGCGTTTGCAGGCCTTCGAGGGCCTGGTAATCGCCATCAACAACGGCCCGCAGGGGACGTTTACCGTGCGCAAGATGAGCTTTGGCCAGGGTGTGGAGCGCATCTTCCCCTTCAACTCGAAGGTGATCGACAAGATCGAGAAGATCCGCAGCTACAAGGTGCGGCGCGCGAAGCTGTTCTACATCCGCGGACTGCGCGGCAAGGCTGCGCGTCTGAAGGAAATCGATCGCGTCACCGGCAAGGTGCGCGCGTAGGTTTCGTGCCTGTTTTTCAACAGAACCCCCGGCCCATGCGGCTGGGGGTTTTGCTTTTATAGGGAATAGGGAATAGGGAATAGGGAATAGGGAATAGGGATCGGCGGTATTGCTTTGACGGCGAGAGTCGGCTTCTTATACTGCTTGCATGGGCAATGAACCGGTATGCGGCTGGAAGCTGGAGCGCGCTGCGCGACGCGGTGGCGCGCTGCGCATTGCCGGGCTCGATGAGGTGGGGCGCGGGCCGATGTTCGGGCCGGTGGTCGCTGCCGCGGTCATCCTTCCAAGAGGCTGCAGCCTGCAAGGCCTTACCGACTCCAAGAAGCTCTCTGAAAAAGCACGCGAGCGGTTTGACGTTGAGATTCGCGCCAACGCCATTGCGTGGGCTATCGCCGCAGTGGATGTGGAAACCATCGATCGCATCAACATTCGCCAGGCTTCGCTGCTGGCCATGCGCATGGCCGTGGAGCAACTGGCGCTGGGTCCGGATTTTCTGTTGGTGGATGGCGTGGACACCATCGACTGGCCGTGCCCGCAGCAGGCGGTGGTGCAGGGCGACGCGACCAGCCTGTCGATTGCCGCGGCGAGCGTGCTGGCCAAGGTGCATCGCGA
>JBAUCP010000799.1:0-9775 GCA_049677625.1 Occallatibacter sp.
GGTATTATGGCAGACAAAGACGTGGTGTTCGAATGCGGGCAAGCAATATTCTCCTCGGGTACATTTTCAGCATAGCCGACTAGAGGTGAGTTGAGATTTATGCCCTCCCACCCTTTCACCAGAAAGAAGCCGAAAGGATGGGGCACGGAGCTTTTGTGCTGGGTTGAGAGTGGCTGGTTGAGATTCTTGCTATCCCACCTTAGCCGATGCGCAAAAAACACGCGCATCGCCGAAGGTGGGGCACCCATGTTCATGCTTCGGTGAGAAGCGGACCGGAGGTGGGGCAGGCCGCGCGCGAACCGGAAAAGGATCGGCCGCGCGAAGTTTCCACAATCTTGCCGCCCGCCCCGGCCGCATCTGCGAAAATAGTGGCTTGACTATGAGTACAGACAACCTGCTCTCCCTCAAAGACGACATGGTGGCCTTCATCGAAGGCCATGGCCTTCGCCGTCTGCCCGGCTACGTGACTGAAGACATTCCCTCCGTTCTTTGGGAGGGGCACGGCAATCCTGACGCATGGAAAGATTTTGTGGAGATGGCCAAGCACGTGGGCGCTCCCTTTGTCACCTTCAGCGAGATGACGCTGGAGCGCGAAGAGCTCGACGCGCTCATTGACGAAGCCGGCGAGATGAACTTCCCCGACGAGGAAGCAACGGAGCTGGTCGAAGCCAAGTGGCTGCGCAAGTACGCCGGCATGCTCGGCTACATTCAGCTCGGCTTCATCTATCAGGGGCTGGTGTTTCTGCACGAAACCACCACCGAGTGGTACGAGCGCTTCCAGACGCTCCTTGAAGACATTGAAGCCTTCCAGGACATCGTCATCGACGATGCCCATCCGCAAGACGACGAGGACGAGTAACGCGCGTGAGCCCCGCAGGCACGCAAGCTGATCGGGCCGCATCGCCGGGCAAATCGCCGCGTCAGCGCTGGATTCTCGCCGAGCAGCATCCTGAGGCGGCTGCGGCGCTCGCGCAGCAGGCGCGTCTGCCGCTGGTGCTGGCCGAGCTGCTCATTGCGCGCGGCGTAACGCAAGCCTCAGAGGCTTACGCGTTTCTGAATCCGGAACCCGCCCACCTTCACGATCCATTTCTCATGCTCGGCATGGCCGCTGCCGTCGAGCGCCTCGATCGCGCCATCGCCGCCCAAGAGCCCGTGCTGCTCTATGGCGACTACGATGTGGACGGCGCCACCGCCGTGGTGCTGCTGAAGACCGCCATCGAAATGCTCGGCGGCCTGGTGCGCTTTCACGTGCCGCACCGCCTGCGCGAGGGCTACGGACTGCAGTCGAGCGTGCTTGAAGCTGCGTACGCTGAGGGCGTGCGGCTCGTCATCACCGTCGACACCGGCATGAGGGCCTTTGCCGAGGCCGAGACCGCGCAGCGCCTGGGCCTCGGCCTCATCATCACCGATCATCACCTGCCTAAGATTGACGATGAAGTGCCGCCGGCGCTGGCGATTCGCAATCCCAACCAGGCCGGCTGCACATATCCCGAGAAGGCTCTCTGCGGCGCAGCCATCGCGCTCAAGCTGGCCCAGGCGCTGCTCGAGCGGCGCGACGCGGCGCGCACCCGCGAGAAGATTCTGCCCAGCTTTCTCAAGATGGCGGCCATCGCCACCATCGCGGACGCCGTGTCTCTGCGCGGTGAAAATCGCACCATCGCCGCGCTGGGCCTGCGCGAGCTGCGCCGTCCCGCAAGCGTGGGCTTGCGTGCGCTGTTTGCCGCCGCCGCGCTCGATCCCGCAACCAAGCAACTCACCGGCTTCGATGTCGCCTTCCGTCTTGCGCCGCGCATCAACGCCGCCGGCCGCATGGATGTAGCCTCCGAGGTGATCGAACTTTTCTGCACGCGCGATGCGGCCCGCGCCGCCGAGCTCGCACAAAAGCTCGAGCGCCTCAACCGCGAGCGCCGCGATGCCGAAGCCGCCGCACTCACCTCGATTGAAGCGCGCCTCATCGAAGACACAGAGCTCGCCACCGACCGCCTCCTGCTCGTCGATGGCGACGGCTGGCACCGCGGCGTCATCGGCATTCTGGCCTCGCGCGTGGTGGAGCGCACCGCCAAACCGGCTATCGTGGTCAGCGTGGAAGACGGCGTGGCCCACGGTTCGGGCCGCTCTGTAGATGGATTCGCTCTGCTCAGCGCCATCGAGAGCTGCGCCGATCTGTTCACCCGCTTTGGCGGCCACGCCTTCGCCATCGGCTTCGCCATGCCCGCCGCGGCGCTGCCGGAGCTGAAGCGCCGCCTGCGCGATTATGCTCAGCAACACCTGGCCGCGCGCGAGCCCGAGCGCCTGCTCCGCATCCACGCCGAGCTGCCGCTCGACCGCATCACGTCTGTTCTGGCCGGATGGTTGCGCAGGCTCGAGCCGCTCGGCCACGGCAACCCCGAGCCGATGTTTGCGGCGCGCAGGGTGAGGCTGCTTGCAGCTCCGCGGTTCATGAAGGAGCGTCACCTGCGGCTGGAGCTGGCCCAGGAGCCCGCTACAGGCGCTGCGCCCACGCAAATTCAGCGCGGAACCAGCGGGGCAATCCGTGCCGTTGGCTGGAGCATGGCCGAGCGCGCCGCCGAGCTTGGCCTGGCCCAGGGCAGCCTTATCGATCTCGCCTACCGCATCCGCGAAAATGACCATCCCGACTTCGGCGGCCTCGAAGTGGAGATCGCCGGCATGGAGCCGGCCACTCCCTGACGCAGCAAGGCCCGCGGCGAACCGCGGGCCCTGCCGGTTGAAGCGGATTGATGCGCTTACCTGCCGTGCCCGTGACCGTCCTCGTGCCCGCTGCCGTGGCTTTCGGGTTTCGGCGCGGTGTGTTCTTCATGCGTCGCAGGGTGTGACGGAGGCGCTGCATGCGACTCCGGCGGCGCGTGGTTGTACTGCGGTGTAGCGTGGTACTCCGATGTAGTGTGACCCTCCGGTTGGGCGTGATATTCCGCGTTGGCATGCGCGTTGAAGCTCGCGTTGCCTCCCACGCGCGCAGGCGCCGGGTGCGACTCGGCCGCGAGCGGCCTGGACTCGGCTACATTAGCCGGCCGGCCGTGATTGGCGCTGAAATAGGCCGAGTGGTCAGAGCGAGCCGCAACCTCGTGCTGGCTCTGAAACGAGGTTGCGCCGATATGCGTCTCGTGCGAATAGGCGTTTTCCTGGGCCGTGGGCGCGTGGTTGATGCCGCCGGGGCCGTTGAAGGAGACGTGATTGTTGTTGATGATCGTGGTGCGCTCGACGATAGTGCGGTCGGCGTAGACACGATTGCCGCCCCATCCGCCGCCAACGCCTACATGCATGACCGCGGAGTTATAGGCGAAGACGCCGCCGCGCCACATGCCGCCGGCAAACCCGACGCCCATGTAGCCGAAGCCGTAGTTCACGCCGCCGTAGTAGCCCACGTGCGGGCCCCAGTATCCGGGGTGCCAGGCGTACAGGCCGCCGCCCCATCCCCAGTAGCCGGGCGTCCACAATGCGCCCATGTAGGGAGCAGGTACCCACGCGCCGGGAACCCAGTAATAGCCATCAGGACCATAGCCCCAGTAGCCGGGCGTCCACATCAGGCCGGGCTGAGGGCAGATGGGTTGCACGTAAACGGGCAGCACCGGGGGAGCGAATCCGACGCTGATAAAGACTCCCGCGTAGGAAGATGCGGGGACTAGAGAGACAAGAAGCGCCAGCAACATCAGGCGCACAGAGCGAAGCATTCGCATGAGAAAACCTCCTGGGACATTTTGATCGGACGCTGCACGATGCGGCGCGCATCCAGTCTATTAGAAATGGAACCCTTCCTGAGCCTAGAAGTTGCCTGGAAGAGCGTGGATTTCATGGCATCATTTTATTAAATAGAAGTAGCTGAGGCCCATGCAAAAACCCCTGAGCGCCTGATTCTACCGGCATTACGCGAGCAGACGGCGCAGGCCAGGCCCAGACGCAGCAAGGCCCGCGGCTGACCGCGGGCCTTGCTGGCTTGGAATTGAGCTACTTCTTGTCCTTCGGATCAGCCTCGGGCTTCGGCGCAGGCTTCTCCTCAGGCTTCGGAGCGGTCCTTACTTCGGGCTTTGGCTCAGCTCTTGCTACCGTTTTCGGCTCAGCCCTTGCTTCGGTCTTCGGTTCAGTCCTTACCTCAGGCTTCGGTTCGGCCTTTGCTTCCGGCCTTGGTTCGGTCTTTGCTTCGGGCTTTGGTGCAGTCCTTACCTCGGGCTTCGGTTCAACCTTTGCCTCTGGCCTTGGTTCGGTTTTTGCTTCGGGTTTTGGTGCAACCTTTTCCTCAGCCTTCGGCGCAACCCTTGCTTCGGTCTTCGGTTCAGCCCTCGCCTCGGTTTTGGGTGCGGTCCTTACCTCTGGCTTCGGCGCAGCCTTTGCGTCCGGTCTCGGTTCAGTCTTGGCCTCGGGCTTTGGCGCAATCTTTTCCTCAGCCTTCGGCGCGGTTTTTGCGGCTTCGGTCTTCATGCCCGCGGGCGGAGCGTGCTTCTCCTCGGCCAGCGGCTTTGCGGCAACCAGCATCTTCGGGTGCCCGCCGTTGGCTTTGGCAAACGAGGCCTTGTCGGCTTTGGCCATCGCCACATGCTGCACCTGGAACTTAGTCGGAGCCACATGGGCGTCGTGCCGGGCAACCTGTTCCGCTGCGGTGGGCTGGTGCTGTACGCCGCCCGGACCGCCGCTGAATGCGGCGTGACCGGGGTTGGAGACCGTGTTTGTCTCGATAATCGTCCGGTCGATATAGGTGGTGTGGACGTATGTTGTATTCACGTTCACGACCGCGGTGTTATAGGCAAAGTTCCCCCCTTGCCACTGGCCTCCGGCAAAGCCGATGCCGAGGTACCCGCCGCCATAGTTGACGCCGCCGTAGTAGCCCACGTGCGGGCCCCAGTAGCCCTCGTTGTAGGCATAGTTGCCGTTGTTCCAGCCCCAATAGCTGGGCGTCCACAGCGCGCCCTCATAAGGAGCCGGAACCCATGCGCCGGGAATCCAGAAGTATCCGCCGTCGCCATAGGCCCAGTAGCCTGGCGTCCACATCAGGTTGGGCTGAGGGCAGATGGGTTGCACGTAAACCGGCAACTCCGGCGGAGCAAAATTGACACTGATGAGGAGTTGAGCGTGCATGGATGCCGGAATCGCCGACACCAGCAGGACGAGCAGCAGCCAACGAGCAGAGCGGAGTAGTCGCATGAGAAGAGCCTCCCGGTTCTTTCTTGCCTGCTCCACCGAGGGGTTCGGTTCAATTGTGCGGAGCGGGACATGGGTACACTGGAGCGACACTACGCCCGCGTCCTTGTCCCGGTCTGGTCAAAACGACACAGGAGCTCTCTCTGCTACAGCGTTATCGAGCCGCGCAATCAATAGCGGTAGCTCAACCCCAGCCCCAGCACCTTGCGCGCTTGAAGATTCACCGGTATCGACACCGTGGGTGGATACGGCTCAGGCAGCCCCGTAGGGAGAACCGCCGTGCCGATGTTTCCCGCCACCTGCCCCACGCCGATGTCGAAGCTGAAGTGCGGATGCTCCCGCTGTGTCACGCGTACCGCATAGTCGAGCGTGGTGGGCAGATGCGCGCCGCCCGGAATAATGTAGCCCAGGTTCTTTGACGTGTGCGACTCCTGCGTAAAGCCCGCCGACGGCACAATGGCTGTCCCCCAGGGGCCGGGCAGCGGAATGCCGAGCCCGCCGAAGAGCCGTCCGCCAAAGCGCGTAGACTGGCCGCCGATGCCGAAGATCGACCCATTCGTAAACTTGATCCCCAGATTTACCAGAAACGGAACCGGCGGCTTGGCCCACGTCTTGGTAAACGCCGCGTACACGTCCTCATTCTTATACGCCGTATCCGGGCCCAACCCGAGCGCATAGTTCAAATGTCCCGAGACAAAGTGATCGCCTGTGCGCACGATCAGCCCCGCGGCCAGCCCTGGCGTCCACGCGCCGAACTGCCCATCTTTCACAGCTACGACCTTGCCGCTGAACACGTTCATGCCGCTATAGTTCCAGAGCTGGCTGAACGCGCCCTCCGAGGCCACGTTGCTGTCGCCCAGCAGATGAACGCTGCGCGTGTAGCCCACCTCCGCGCGGTTGGCAAATCCCTCGGCAATCGAAAACGTCTGGATGTCGCCGATCACCTGCGAGGCGTTAATGAAGTGGTAACCCACCGCAGGATGCGAGAAGAAATGCCCCTTCCCCGTCTCAACGACATAAGCTGTGGGAGTCAGGAATCCGCCCGTCTGGCCCTCGAGCGTAAGGTGTTGAGCGTGGAGACGGCCGCCCGCAACTGCGGCGGCACAGAGAAGCGCACAGGTTGAAAACCTGCCGATCCTTCCGATGGGTTTCACGTTGATCTTGCTCCGCCGCGCGCAGCCCTGACCGGAAGGCCGCGCCCCGGTAATCAATCTAAACCACACTCTTGTAACACACTGCATGAAGCTTCGGGTAGTGGAGTCTTGAATCATCTTTCCCGGCACGGGACTCGCCGGCTGCGGAACCCAGTTGCGGAACTAACCCAATTACGGAAAATGGACGATCTGTGCCCGTCACAAATCGAATTGCGCCGCGAGCCAAAAAACGTTAAGGCAGGCCCAGCTATCTTATTCCTGCCGCGCTGCCTTGCGCAGCCGGTCGCGGATGGCCGCGCCCACTCCCTCGGGCGGCGGCAGCGGGCACAGGATCACGGTGCATTTCTGCGCATCCAGCGCGCGCAGGCCCGCGTAGAGCAGTCGCGCCATCTCCACCGGCGCGGCCCACAGGCCCCACTCGTAAACCCGGCTGGAGACCAGCCCGGCGGGCGCCGTAAGCTCGCCCGGCAACATGATGCCCAGTTGCTGTCCGTGGCAGGCGTGCGCCGCCTTGGCCAGCAGCGATTCGAGCTCCGACAGCGGCCCGTCCACCAGCACCAGCCGCGCCTCGGGAGCGTAATGGCGCAGGCCCACTCCCGGCGACGGCAGCGATGCGATCGGCGCGTCCACAAACTCCTCGTCTTCGCGGAAGAACCGCACCGGGCCGGCAACCTCGCGGATCTGCTCGGCCGTCACGGCTCCGGGCCGGTAGATCGTCATCGGGCTGGTGTTGGGATCAAGCACCGTGGATTCAAGCCCATGCAGTGACGGTCCGGCGTCCAGTACCGCGTCGATGCGCCCGTCGAGGTCCTGGAGCACGTGCGCGGCTGTGGTGGGGCTGATGCGGGCAAACATGTTGGCGCTGGGGGCCGCAATCGGCACCCCGGCGCGGCGGATCAGTTCGAGCGCCACCGGATGTGCCGGCATGCGCACGCCCACCAGTTCCCGGCCCGCTGTCACGGCATCGGGCACCGCCGGCCCGCGCGGCAAAAGCAGCGTCAGCGGCCCTGGCCAAAAGGCCGTTATCAGCGGCCGCGCCGCCTTGGGAACCCTCTCGACCACGTCGTCGAGCATCTTCGCCCCGGCAATATGGACGATGATCGGATCCCACGCCGGCCGGCATTTGGCCGCGAAGATCCGCATCACTGCCGCCTTATCCAGCGCATTCGCTCCCAGCCCGTAGACCGTCTCCGTGGGCAGCGCCACCAATCCACCGCCGCGCAGGATCTCCGCCGCGAGGTCGAGCGCCGCCGCCGACTCCCGGGCCTCCGGGTGGCTGGGGTCCACGATGAGGCGAAGCGTCTTCATTTTTCTATTCTCAACTATCGGGCACATTAAAAACTAGTTACTAGGGTGTGCCGTAACGGGCCGGTTTCAACCGGTTTTGAACCGTACGAGCTTCACTCGCCTCGGAAACGCCTTAATCCGGCGTTATGCGGGGGTTTCAACCCCTGCGCAATGCTTCCTCCAGACTGCCCCGCAACCCACCGTGCCTTTATACTTGCTCCTTACCATGGCCGTTGAAACCGAGATCAAATTCCGCGTAGCCGATCTGGACCGCCTCGCACAGCGGCTCCAGGCCTCCGGATTTCACCTGGAAACGCCGCGCAGCTTCGAGAGCAATGTCCTCTACGACACTCCCGACCGCCGCCTGCGCGCCCGCACGGAGATTCTGCGCATCCGCAACTACGCCGGCCGCTGGAAGCTGACCCATAAGCGGCTGCCCGACTCCGGCCCCGGCGCACCCATCGCCGATGACCGCCACAAGCACCGCATCGAGACCGAAACCGATATCTCCGACGGCGACGCCTTGGCTCTGGTCCTGGCCTCGCTCGGCCTTGTTCCCGCCTTCCGCTATGAAAAGTGGCGCACCGAGTGGACTGACGGCGAGGGCCACTGCGTAGTGGACGAGACCCCCATCGGCAACTACGCCGAGCTCGAGGGGGAAGCCGGCTGGATCGACCGCGCCGCCGCGCGCCTGGGCATCGACGCTTCCGAACACCTCACGCTCAGCTACGGACGGCTCTTCGACCTGTGGCGCGAGCAGCACCAGAGCTCCGCACAGGACCTCACCTTCGCCGCCGTCTCACCGCAGCATGGCGCCGCCGGCTAGGGCCGCGATCCACTTTCCCGCGGGCGCCTTCATGCCATTCGTAATTGGATGATGCGATTCCGCTTGATCAATCCACCGCCCGCGCCGATGAAGCAATTGAGTTGTTCTTCAAGTTCCGTCAGCGGACACCCTGCCCGCATCCGCTTCCGGCCTTTCAACTCCAGCCGCCGCATCAACCTTGCGGTCCGCTCACCGCTGTAGCCCTGCGAAAGGAACGGGAAAATCCGCCCGTTCTTTTCGCGCGTTTTTTTTCGTGCCCCTGTGCCGCTTTGCTTTGCCTCGAATCCGGCCAGTAAGTGTACATTGGAAAGTGGCCTCAAAAAAAGCTTCCTCGCCACTCGCGGAAGGCGGTTTCAGGCTCCGCAGCATCTCAGGATAAAATGAGATGGTCTGCCGGCTGACGGGAGCAGTCGTGCACTATGTCAGACGTTTCCAGGGTTCAGAACGGCACCGACAGAAACGTCTTGTCTGTTGCGCTTATCGGTCCACACGAACAGCGCCGCAAGGCGATCGCTGAAGCTTTGGCTGCGCGCAGTCCCGTCCATATCGAGGAGTTCGCTTCCTACCCCACCGATCTCGACCATGTGGCGCGGGTGCTCGAGGAGCGATGCAGCGTCATCATCATCGATGCCGACAGCGATCCTGACACCGCGCTCCACCTCGCGGAGAGCATCTGCTCCCGCGGCCAGGCAGCGGTTATGGCCTACTCCGCCGAGGCCGATGTCAAGCTGGCCATCCGCTTCATGCGGATCGGGGTAAGCGAGTTTTTCACCTTCCCCTTCGACGCGACTGAGGTCGCCGAAGCCCTCCGCCGCGCATCGGCCCGCGAGCCGGCCCCGCGTCCGACCGTCCGCACTTCAAGCAAGGTCTTCGTTTTTCTCGGCACCAAAGGCGGCTGCGGGGTCACCGCCATCTCATCCAATTTTGCCATCTCAATCGCGCAGGAGTCCGCCCAGAACACCCTGCTCATCGATCTCGGCCTCCCGCTCGGCGACGCGGCCATCAACCTGGGCATGACCACCGAGTTCTCCGTCGCCAACGCCATTCATGATCCCACCCGCCTGGACGGAAACTTCCTGCGCACCCTGCTCGCCACCCACTCCTCGGGTCTGTCGGTGCTGGCGGCGCCCAGCGACTTCCGCTCTGAACAACTCCCCGATAACGACGCCGTCAACAAGCTCATCGCCGTCGCGCGGCAGAGCTTCGACTATATTGTGGTGGACGCGGGCTCCAGGCTCGATCTGCTCGGCTCCTCGCTCTTTGAGGAGTCCTCCATCGTCTATCTCATCACCCAGGTGGGCATCTCCGAGCTGCGCAATGCCAATCGCATGATCTCGCAGTTCTTCGGCCGGCGCAC